>JBHHXA010000044.1:0-11526 GCA_046756805.1 Acidimicrobiia bacterium | reverse complement strand
TCGGCGGGGCCATCTGGGGCGGTATCCCCGGGTGGCTGCGGGCCAAGACGGGCGCCCACGAGGTCATCACCACCATCATGATGAACTTCATCGCCCTGCGCCTGCTCGACTACCTCCTCAAGACCTCGCTGTACCAGGACCCTGGTCGCACCGACCCCATCTCGAAGCCGGTGCACGAATCGGCGGTCTTGCCTCGGCTCCTTCAGGCCGTCGACCGGTTTTTCGACCGGTTCGTGCCGTGGGACATGGATTGGGCCTCCCGGACGGACCTGCGCCTGCACTTTGGGTTCCTCATCGCCGTGGGCGCCGCCTTCTTCGTCTACTGGCTTTTGTTCAAGAGCTCGGTCGGGTTCGAGTTCCGGGCCGTCGGATCCAATCCAGACGCCGCCAAGTACGCGGGCATGAGCGTCACGTTCCTGTACATCGCCGTGATGGCGGTCGCCGGTGGCCTGGCGGGGATCGCGGGGATAAACCAGCCGCTCGGGCTGTCGGATCCTGCCCGACTCTCCATCGGGTTCACGGCGGGCGTCGGCTTCGACGCGATCGCGCTCGCTCTTTTGGGGAGGTCGCACCCCGTCGGCGTCGTCTTCGCCGGGATCCTGTTCGGCGCGCTCCGGGCAGGGGGTCAGGAGATGCAGGCGGCGACGTCCGTGTCGGTCGATCTGGTGACGGTGGTGGGGGCTCTCATCGTGATGTTCATCGCGGCGCCTGCCCTCATCAGGGCGATCTACCGCGTGCGTACCGGTGAGGCGACGCGGACGGTGACGACGGGGTGGGGTTCATGACGGCCACGGCTGAAGAGACGGTGGACGGCGTCGAGGCGAAGCCCGAGATCCGCACCAGGGCCCAGGTCCGCAGGGAGCGCACCCTGGGCGGCTTCTATCTCGCGCTGGCGATCTTCACGCTCTACGTGTTCGCAATCGGCAGTGAGGGCTCTTCCACGTTCCGGCTCGTGCGTGCCTCGGATCGATTCCCCGACTTCCCCAACCTGGTGGTGCCCGCGTTTGCGACGTCGTTGGTCATCGCACTCGTCTTCCTCGTCTTCGGGGTGCTGCAACTGACCCGCGGGTTCGGGAAGCGGACCAATGTGGTGCTTGGCGTAGCGGCCGCCTTGTTCGTCTTCTCCTTCCTGACCTGGGCGGCGGCGGACCAGTCGTTCAGCCTCGTGTCGATGCTCGACGCAGCCGTCGTTGCCAGCGTCCCGCTCACGATCGGTGCGCTCGCCGGGATCCTCTGCGAGCGGGTCGCCGTCATCAACATCGCGATCGAAGGCATGCTCCTCGGCGGGGCGTTCACGGGTGTCGTCGTTGCATCTGCCTTCACGTCGGTGTGGTTCGGCGTGCTCGCGGCTGTGCTGACCGGGGGTGCGCTGGCGTGGGTGCTGGCGGTGATGTCGATCCGCTACCGGGTCGACCAGATCATCACCGGCGTGGTCATCAACATCTTCGTGCTCGGTCTTACGTCGTTCCTCACGGTCCAGGTGCTCGCCGCCAACGCCGACCTCAACTCCGCACCCCGGGTGCCCATGTGGGACGTGCCGCTGCTCTCCGACATCCCTCTGGTCGGCGGCGCCCTCTTCCAGCAGTCCTTGTTCGTCTACTTCATGCTCGTGCTCGTCGTCGTGACCACGTACGCCCTCTTCAGGACGCGGTGGGGTCTGCGGTCTCGCAGCGTGGGAGAGCACCCCAAGGCTGCGGACACGGTCGGCATCAACGTCTACCGGATGCGCTATCTCGGCGTCATGCTCGGCGGTCTCGTCGCGGGTCTCGGCGGAGCGTTCTTCACGCTGGGCCGCGTCGGTCGGTTCGACGAGAACCTGACGGCGGGCCGGGGCTTCATCGCCCTCGCAGCGATGATCTTCGGTCGCTGGCACCCGGTGGGGGCCTTGAGCGCTGCCCTCGTCTTCGGATTCGCAGACGCGCTCGCCAACAAGCTCGCGATCCTCGGCACGGGGATCCCATCCGAGTTCCTGCTCATGAGCCCCTATCTGGCCACGTTGATCGTGGTCGCAGGCGTCGTGGGCAAGAGCCGGCCCCCGGCTGCGGACGGCCAGCCCTACATCAAGGAGTAGCCGGCTGCGCGACGGGCGAGGGGCTCCGGCTCAATTGGTGGAGCCGAAGAACCGCACATCCGCCAGCGCCAGCTCGTCGAACGGGGGCTTGTCGTCCACGGACTGCGCCGGATATGTCGTGCGCACCTCGATGGTCAGGCTCGTGGTGCCGACGGTGCCGATCGGGATGCGCTGCGGCTCGTTGTCGTCGTCGAGCTCTCCCGAGATGTTGATCGCGAGATCGTCCACCGTGATGACATACCCCTTGATGCGGTAGTTGAGGCGGAAGCGCTCGTCGTCCTGGAGGTTCACGACTTCCAGGTTCACGATCCGCACCGGCTGCGCGAAGCTGAACGTGAGCTCCGCACCGTTGCCCCGCTGGCTTGCGTCCTGCCATTCGGTGTCGGGGTTGTTGTCGAGCAGGTTCTCCGGGGCAAAGGAGTCGCCGAGGGCGGAGCTCGCCGTGACGGTCGTCGGGATGAGCTCCTCGAACGCCACCGTGGTCGGCGGCGCCGTGGTCGTCGAGCTAGATGCCGCGGGCTCGGTTTCGTCGTCTCCCGTGAGGTTGATGATGATCGCCGCGATGCCGGCGATAAGGACGACGGCTGCCAGCACCGTGAGGGCTCTCGCCCCCGGGCTCGGTGCACTGCCAGGCATCGGTGCGACGGGAAGGGGGTCGGAGGACAGCCGCGCTCCGCACGCTTCGCAATGGCGGTTGCTGCCCGGGTTGGCGGTGCCGCAGGAGGAACAGGTGATGGCCGGCCCTGTGTCGGGAGGGTGCGTGTGCTCGGGCTCCGGCTCGGGCTCGTCCGTGCGCCGTTCCGGTGGGCCGTCCTCGAGCTCGAACGGCTCGAAGAGGTCGTCGAACATGTCGTCGTTACGCTCGTCCACTATCCCTCGCGATGTGACGGCGGTTCCTCGCTGTGGCCCCCCGGAGCGGCGCTATTGTGCCACGGATGGTCCTGATCGGCGCGGTACGCGAAGTCGAGGGTTGGACCGGGACCAACATCGTCGGGGGTCTCGCTCTCGCTCTGATCGTGACAGTGGGCCTCGTCTGGGCGATCCGGCGCTATCTGCGCGACTGAACGCGCTTTCGTCACACCCGCACCGTACGGTGCGCGCATGGCATACAGATGTGCAGATTGCGGCTACGAGACGGCGAAGTGGATAGGGTTCTGCCCGCAATGCCGTGGCGGTGAGCTGACCGAGTCGACGTCGGTGGGGGCGGTCCCGCCGTCTCCCGCGGTCTCTCTCTCGACCGTGCTCGATGCGTCGGAGGTGCCCTATCGATCGGTCGGCATGCCGGAGGTGGACCGCGTCCTCGGCGGTGGGTTGGTCCCCGGCTCGGCGATCCTCGTCGGCGGTGAGCCGGGTGTGGGCAAGTCGACCCTGCTCCTCCAGATGGCCGGAAAGCTCGCCCGCTCCCTTCCGGTGCTGTACGTCTCTGCGGAGGAATCGGCACCTCAGGTGGCACTGCGGGCGAACCGGATCGGAGCCATGGCCGACCGTCTTCTGGTGACGTCTGCGACTGATCCACGGGACATCGTCGGTGCCGTTCAGCAGGTGGGGCCCGGTCTGGTCGTCGTTGATTCTGTCCAGACCATCGCCGCCGCAGATGTCGCGGGGTCTGCGGGTGGCATCGCTCAGATCCGCGAGTGCGGGTCCCGTCTCGTGGCTGCGGCCCGCGCCAACGGCGTCCCGATCGCGTTGATCGGCCACGTCACGAAGGAGGGTCGAATCGCGGGCCCCAAGCTGCTCGAGCACGTCGTCGATGCGGTGCTGGTTCTCGAGGGCGACCACGATGCGGGGTTGCGAGTGCTCCGGAGCGTGAAGAACCGGCACGGTTCGGTCGATCGGGTCGGTGTGTTCGAGATGCGCGAGACGGGCCTCGCCGCAGTCTCGGATCCGAGCGCTCACCTGGTCGGGGACTGGGTGGGGGGCGTCCCGGGAACTGTGTTGTTCCCCGCGATCCACGGCGTGCGCCCGCTCCTCGTCGAGATTCAGGCCCTCGTCGTGCCGAGCACTGCCCCCCAGCCTCGTCGCAGCGTCAAGGGGGTAGACAGCGCCCGCGTCCACCAGATCCTTGCGGTCCTCGAGCGCCACGCGGGTCTGGGCTTCCGTGATCACGAGGTGTACGTCAGCGCCGTCGGTGGGGTTCGTATCTCCGAACCGGCGTCCGATCTCCCGATCGCGCTCGCGCTCGCCTCCAGCAGGACCGGGACGCCGGTCGGCAGGCTTGCGGCTTTCGGCGAGGTCGGGTTGACGGGCGAGCTCCGTCCTGTCGGGAGAGCGGGCGTGCGTCGTGACGAAGCGCACCGGCTTGGCATCGAGCACGTTGCCAACTCCAGCTCGCCTGGTGACGGCCTCGTGGCGATGCTCCGGAACCAGGGATTTCTCGACGTGAGGGCGCGGTCCTCGCCGTCTGCGGCATGACCACGGCTCGATTGGTCCATCGGCTACTCTCGGCGGCCCATGACCTCCCGCGGCGCCGACCCCTTCGAGATACTGAGGCAGTTCGCTCCGGGCACCCCGCTTCGCCACGCCGTCGAGCTCGTGCTTCGCCAGGGCAGCGGTGCGCTCATCATCGTCGGTTCCGGACCGATCGTCGAGCAGGTGTGCTCCGGAGGCTTCTTCCTGGACAACAGCGCCTTCTCCGCACAGAAGATGGCCGAGCTGGCCAAGATGGACGGCGGGATCGTCCTCGACGACGACGCGGGGTTCATCCTGCGGGCCAATGTGCAGTTCATACCCGACCCCACCATCGTCACCCAGGAGACCGGCACCCGCTTCAGAACGGCAGAGCGGCTCGCTTCGCAAACGAGCAAGCCGATCCTCGCCATCAGCGAAGAGGGCCGCCGGTTTGCCGTCGTCCATCGCAACGGAGCGCGCCACGAGCTGCGCGCTCCGACGGCACTCCAGGCCGATGCGAATCAGACGCTCAACGCGCTGGAACGACTGCGACGGATGCTCAACGAGGCAGAGGCGACGCTCACCCAGCGCGAGGTGGACGACGTGGTGATCGTCAAGGACGTCGTGAAGCTCATCCAGCGCGCCGCACTCGTGCATCGGCTGTTCGCCGACGTGCAGCGCACCATTGCCGAGCTCGGAGGTGAGGGAAGGCTCGTTGCGATTCAGGCGGCTGATCTCATCGAGGGTGTCGACACGACGGCACGCCTCGTCGACGATGACTACGCCAAACGTCGCACTCGTCGCAGAAGACCCGTCTTCGAGCGGTTGGCGTCGATCCCGACGGGCGAGTTGTATGACACGGGGAGGATCTCGGGCGCCCTCGGCATGGACAAGCTCGATGCCGTTGTCAGACCGCGGGGTCTGCGGGTGCTTGCCGGTGTGCCGCGGCTTCCGGAGACCGTGAAGGACGCGCTCGTGGCGCACTTCAGGGATCTGCAACGTTTGCTCCACGCCACCGTCGGTGATCTCGACGAGGTCGAGGGTGTCGGAAGGGCCAGAGCGCGCCAGCTGAGGACCTATCTCGATCGCCTGCACGAGATGGGCTCTGGAGTGGATCCGTCCGACTGACCGGGCGCGGCGTGCCCTTGGTGACGGCGCGGCCGGCCCTTCGTGCCGCCCGGGTACAATGCCTCCGGTCACCCGGTTCCCGAACTACGAGTGCAGCGTGCCCGCAAAGAAGTCATCCCCATCCAAGAAGGCCTCGCCTTCTACCTCCACCGCGGCAAAGGGCGGTGGCGCCAAAGCGTCGAAACCTGTCGCCAAGAAGCCTGCGGCGAAGAAGCCAGCAGCCAAGAAGCCAGCAGCCAAGAAGGTTGCGGCCAAGACGGCGGCGAAGAAGCCAGCAGCCAAGAAGCCTGCGGCGAAGAAGCCTGCGGCGAAGAAGGTTGCGGCCAAGACGGCGGCGAAGAAGGTTGCGGCCAAGCCTGCGGCGAAGAAGCCCGCGGCCAAGAAGCCCGCGGCCAAGAAGCCCGCGGCCAAGAAGCCCGCCACGGCGGCCAAGGGCGGCGCCGCTGCCGATCAAACCGGCGCGAAGCCGGCCCGCACCGCAAAGCCAAAGATCCCCTTCCACGTCGGTGACAAGGTCGTGTACCCGCATCACGGCGCTGCCACGATCGTCAAGAAGGAGCGCATCGAGTTCGGCGGGGAGAAGGTCGACTACTTCGTCCTGGAGGTCGCCACCGACCAGCTCACGGTCCTGGTACCAACGCTGAAGGCACTTGACCTCGGTGTTCGTCCCGTCATCTCGAAGAACATGGCGAGAAAGGTGTTCGCCACGTTCCGCGACGATCCGCAGGAGGCGGGCTCCAACTGGAGTCGCTGGTACAAGCTGCTCACCGAGAAGATCAACAGTGGTGACATCTTCCAGGTCGCCGAGGTCGTACGCGATCTCACCTATGCCCAGCAGATCAAGGGCATCTCGCCGGCGTTGAAGCGGATGCTGGCGAAGGCGAGGCTCATCATCATCAGCGAGCTGCGGTTTGCACTCCACCTCGAGGAAGAAGAGGCGATCCGCCGCCTCGATCGGGCCCTCCCCAAGGTTGACGAGCCGGTCGAGGTCTGACGAACACGCCCCGGTAGAGGGCTACGGGATTCGCATCCGGGCCGACGCATCCTGCTTCAGGTCGGTCGTTTCTCCGCCGATCATCTTCTTGCGCAACGAGAAGGGATACGTGTGATCGTTGAAGCAGTGCGGCTCCTCGTCACACTGTCGACGACCGCAATCGGCTTTCAGGTGGGAAGATCCTGGCCGGATTGGTTTCCCGGCGTCTCGACGAGCGGCGACGTCACGATCGTGTGGGGGGCGGTGCTCGGCGCCGGCGTCGGCTATGTCGTGGGTGGCTCGCTGGGACGCAGCGTGGAACGCAGCCTCGACGACGTCCCGAAGTCGATCGAGCGCGCCACCGGCATCCAGCTCTTTGCAGGAGGCTTCGGTCTCGTGGTGGGCGTGCTCGTCGGAACAGTGGTCTCGATCCCGCTCGTGTTGCTGCTCCCATCGATCGCCGGGTGGCCGCTGGGTGGGCTGCTCGTACTCCTCCTCGGCACCTTCGGTGCGCGGATCTTTGCCAGTCGGGGACAGGAGCTGATGGTGCTGGGTGGTCCGAGGCGCTTTGCCGCCGACCCACCCGGAAGCGGTGACCAGCGCTTCGTCATCGACTCGTCCGCGGCCATCGATGGGCGGATCATCGAACTGGCCCGCGCCGCCATCATCGCCGGCTCCGTGTGGGTACCCGGCTTCGTGCTCGACGAGCTGCAAGGGATCGCAGACAGCGGAGACCGCACGAGGAGGCGCAGGGGTCGTCGTGGCCTCGAGGTCCTCGACGCCATGCGCGATCTGCCTGGAGTCGACTTCGTCGTGGTCGAGGACGCGGTCCCTGAGCACGAGGACGTCGATGCCAAGCTCGTGGCGCTTGCCGCCAGGTCAGAAGCGACGATCGTCACGACCGATCACAACCTCGCGCGAGCGGCGGGGGTGCGGGGCCTAGCGGTGCTCAATCCACACGCTCTCGGCGAGGCACTCCGACCCAAGCTGACGTCAGGTGACATGCTCCAGGTCACGATCGAGAGAAACGGCTCCGAGGAAGGCCAGGGTGTGGGGTTCCTCGAAGACGGCACCATGGTGGTCGTAGCGGGCGGTGCGACCTCCATCGGAGAGACGGTGGAGGCCGAGGTCTCCAACCTGCTTCGCACATCTGTCGGAAGGCTCGTGTTCGCGAGGGTCGCGGGCTGACGTCCGGTCCTCTTCGGCGACCGGATCCTCCGCGGCCCAGGAGCCGAGAACCACACCCGGCTAACGTCTGGCCGTGATCTCGGGCGCTCGTATCGGTTGGGGAGTGGATGCCCACGCGTTCGGTGGCGCCGGGCCCCTCGTCCTGTGCGGCGTGGTCGTCGATCCGGGCCGCGGGCTGATCGCCACCTCGGACGGAGACGTGGCGGCCCACGCGCTCGCAGATGCCTTGCTCGGCGCCGGAGCGCTCGGAGATCTCGGCGACCACTTCCCGTCCTCTGACCCCCGATGGCTCGGTGCGTCTTCGATGGACATCGTGGTGCAGGTGAGCTCTATGGTCGCCGATGCCGGCTTCGAGGTGATCAACGCCGATGTGACCGTGGTCGCCGAATCCGTTCGCATCGCACCGCATCGTGATGCGATGCGAGATGGCCTGGCCGGAGCCCTTCGGATCCCCAAGGACCGGATCTCGGTGAAGGCGACGTCGACCGATGGCCTCGGGTTCACCGGAAGGGACGAGGGCATCGCCGCCTTTGCGGTAGCTGCCGTTCAGCCCGGGGAGTAGATCTCCAGAGCCCGACCGGGGTCGTTCGTGATGACCGCATCGACGCCGTCCTCGTCGAGCCGTCGCAGCGTCCGTGGCGCATCGACCGTCCATGCGGCGACGAGGAGCTCCGCTCCGTGCGCATCGGCTACGAACTCGGCGCTACGACGGCGGAAGTGCCGCTTCGCCAGAATGATCCAGCGGTGGCCGCGGTCTGCTGCGGATCGGATCTCGTCCCAGGGTTGGGCAACCGGTCCCACCAGTTGCCCTGTCGTGATCGCGGCATCCAGCTCCCGGACCCGGTCGACCGTCCCGGGGTTGAACGACGACACGATGACGCGGTGGTAGCGATCCCCGGCAGCGACCCAGCGTGCGATCGCGTCCGCCATACGATCCGTCGTGTCGAAATCGGGTTGACGGGGGTCGTTCTTGATCTCGACGTTGATCATCAGACCGTCGAGCACCTCCTCCGCCTCCTCGAGGGTCGGGATCTGCGGTGCAGCCGCTCGGAGATCGGCGAACGTGCGCTGGGTGAAGACCCCGAAGTCGCTCAAGGCAGGGTCATGATGGACGACGATGTGGCCGTCTGCGGTGAATCGGACGTCGAGTTCCACACCGTCCGCGCCGCTCTGAGCGGCGATTCGGAACGCATCGATGGTGTTGTCGGGTGCGTGCGCGGACGCGCCGCGATGGCCGAACACCATGGGTCGGACGCGCGACTCGACGAGCATCCGCAGACGGTAGCTACCTGTCTCCTCCGGGGTCGGCTGTCGGGGATCTGCGCCGGATCTGCCCGGCGCAGAGGCGCTGATACCATCCCGCCCGAATGCGCATCTTCAACACGCTGGGGCGCACGCTCGAGCCGTTCACACCCAGGGAGCCGGGCAAAGTCGCCATCTACGTCTGTGGAGCGACGGTCCAGTCGCGGCCTCATCTCGGTCACGGCAGGTACTCGGTGGTCTTCGACGTCGTCCGGAGCTACTTCGAATGGCTCGGCTACGACGTGACCTACGTGCGCAACATCACGGATGTGGACGACAAGATCATCGCTGCTGCCGCGGAGCGGGGGGTGGCCACGGACGTCATCGTCGGAGAGGCATCGGTCGCGTTCGCCGCCGCGTATCGGGAGCTCGGCATCCGGGCACCCGACGTCGAGCCCAAGGCGACGGAGCACCTCACCGAGATGATCGAGATGATCGGCAAGCTCATCGCAAACGGCCATGCGTACGAGTCCGGCGGCGACGTCTACTTCTCGGTTCGGGGATTCGAGGGTTACGGGAGTCTCTCGGGTCGGAACATCGACGACCTCTTGTCCGGTGCTCGTGTCGAGGCGGGGGAGCAAAAGCGCGATCCGCTCGACTTTGCATTGTGGAAGGCCGCGAAGCCCGGGGAGCCGGCGTGGGACTCCCCGTGGGGGTCGGGGAGACCGGGCTGGCACATCGAATGCTCTGCCATGGCGCAGAAGTACCTCGGGTTCGGATTCGACATCCACGGTGGCGGCAACGACCTCGTGTTCCCGCATCACGAGAACGAGGTCGCGCAGGCGGAAGCGGCCCTCGGATCCGCTCCGTTCGCCCGGTACTGGATGCACAACGGGATGCTGACGCTGTCGGGGGAGAAGATGGCGAAATCGACGGGACACGTGATCGATCTCCTCGAAGCGGTGGAGCGATTCCCCGGGCCGGCGGTCCGGCTCTTCTATCTGCGCACCCACTACCGCAAGCCGCTCGAGTTCTCGTCGGAAGCCATCGAAGACGCGATGGCCTCGCTGGACCGCTTGTGGGCGTTTCGTCGACGGTCGTCGGGTCCCGTCGAGGACGCTCCCGACGGCGATGCCGTCGAGCGGTTCCGCACCGCGATGGAGGACGACTTCGACGTTGCAGGAGCGCTCGCGGTGCTGTTCGACATCGTGCGTGAGGGCAACCGCAGGCTCGATGCGGGTACCGATGCCGGACCGTTCGTCGCCGCGTTCGACGAGCTCGCCGCCATCCTCGGTGTTGCAGAGGCTGCGGGCGATCTCTCGGACATCACCGATCGAGTCGAGGAGGTCGCTTCTGCCCACGGCGTCGCGGCTTCCGACGCGACCGAGGCCATCGAGGCGTTGCTGGTGCGTCGCGATGCCGCCAGGGACGCCCGGGAGTGGGACGTGGCGGACGCCATTCGGGACGAGCTGGCGGCGGTCGGGGTCATTGTCGAGGACACAGCCGATGGCGCCCGCTGGCATCGGCGCTGACGTCGAGGGAGTCCACGCGGTCGCCGCCGCGGCTGCTGCGGGAAGGGTGCGGCGGCTACTCGTCGAACGTGGGCGGCAGCGCGACGAGCCCATTGCCCGAACGCTGGAGCTCGTCCGCTCACGAGGCGGCGAGATCGAAGTGGTCGACGACATCTCGGATGCGGCCCACACCGCGGTGCCGCAGGGGGTCGTTGCCCATTGCCGCCCGATCGAAACGGTGAGCATCGAACGGGCGGCCGAGTGCGGTGCGCCGGCCTCGCTGATCGTGCTCGATCACGTCGAGGATCCGCGCAACGTCGGTGCCATCTCCCGCTCGGCGGTGGCTGCCGGGGTCGGTGCGATGGTGGTGTCCTGGGATCGAGCCGCCCCGCTCGGTGCGAGCGCCTTCAAGGCGGCGGCGGGAGCGCTGGAGACGCTGCCGGTCGCAGTCGTTCGGTCGGTTGCCGATGCCGTGCGTCGGCTCGAGAGCCTCGGGGTGTGGACGGTGGGCCTCGAGGGCACGGCCGACCGCAGCCTGCTCGGTCTCGATCTGCTCGCCGAGCCCGTTGCCCTCGTCGTTGGCGCCGAGGGGAGGGGGCTGAGCCGGCTCGTCTCGGAGCGCGTCTCGCTCCGGGCGAGGCTCCCCCTTGCCGGCGACGTCGAGAGCCTCAACGTGTCGGTCGCGGCCTCGCTCGCGATGTTCGAGCTGGCGAGGGTGCGAGGTTGGGTCGCCTGAGCGGGCGACCGAGTGCGGTCTGTCGCCGTGGTTCGTCGCCGCCCCGATAACGTGATCGGATGCGGCCGCTCCTCGTTCTCCTCACCGGCTTCCCCGGCACCGGCAAGCTGACCGTGGCGCGAGCGCTCGCCGAGCGAATCGAGGACGCCGCAATTGATGAGGCTCTCGAGGGACGTGTATCCGGACATCCCGAAGTTCAGGACCTCGAAGCGGCGGCCGTCGTCCTGGGATCCGTAATTCAGGGCCTTCGCCAGCGGTCTCGACCAGTTGAATCTGCCGTATGTGGTCG
>JBHHXA010000043.1:0-11527 GCA_046756805.1 Acidimicrobiia bacterium | reverse complement strand
CGGAGAGAACGCGACCTCGAGGCCGTCGCGGCCACCCGTTTTGCCGAGACGGGTGAGGCGGTTGGCAGCTCACGGTTCGAGGCGGGACCCGCAGCCTTCAACGCCATCGCCGCCCACGGCATGGATGCGCTCTCGGACCTCACGGGTGACGACGGGTGGCGCGATCGGGCGGCATCGCTGGCGGACGCCATGGACGGCATCCTGTGGGACGCGCAGGAGGGCCTGTGGTCCGACCTCGCCATCATCGGGGGCGGCGACTCCGTGGCGGTGCCCACCCTGGACGGCGTCTTCGGTGCTCTGGCCACGAGAGACCAGTCGAAGGCGGAGCGTGCGCTGGCTCAACTGGATGATGAGACCCGCTTCGGTGCTCCGTTCGGGTTGGCATACGTCGCCCGAAGTCACCCCACCTATCGAGGGGACCTGTACTGGCGCGGGGCGGCCTGGCCGCAGCTCAACCACCTGGCACGAGTCGCGGCGCACCGCTGGGGTGCCGACGAACTCGCAGAGCAGATCGCAGGGATGTCGCGGCGCGGTGCGATCAAATCCGGGTTCTCCGAACTCTGGGATCCGCTCACGGGCGAGGCGCGGGGCGCCGTGCCTCAGACCTGGGCGGCGCTGGCAGCCGTCCCGTCCGAGATGGTGCGGTAGGCCCAGACAAAGGCTCCGGCGTTCCAGACCTGGTCACGGGCGCCGCCGGGCGATCCGTCGGGGACGCGAATCCACTCGTGGAATCCCCATGCGGGATCGCCCAGGCGGTTGGCGGCTGCGACACCTTCGAGCAGCTGCGCGGCCCGATCGCTACGCCCGGCGACTGCCGCCGCCACGGCGTGGACGCCACCGATGTATGGCCACACCGCACCGTTGTGGTACGAACCGGGAGGGTTGCGCCACCTGGGATCCTGGAGCCCATCGGCGTGCTCGTCGAGCAAGCCCCCGGGATCGCCCGGCTCGAACGGCGTGGGCCAGGTCCGGCTGGGGAACGGCTCGGCACATGCCGTGTCGTCGAGGTAGTCGAGCACGATGCGCGCCCTTTCGCCGCGGGCAACGCCACCGGCGATGGCGAGACAGTGGGCCAGCACATCGCAACGATCCACGAACTTGCCGTACGAGACCGATGCCAGGAAGTGACGCCGGTCATCCCGTGAAAGGCGGCCGTACTCCGACGAGGAGAGTGGATGCGGAAACCGGAGGTCTGCGCCGAGCGGATGGGCTGCGTCGACCTGGAGGTCGGCGAGGTCTGCGCCGGGTGCGGGCCAGAACAGTCCGTGCACGGCAGCCACCGGTGCGATCGACTGCACGGTGGGGAGACCGAGTCTGGCACCGAGACCGGCCGCACCCGATGCCGCCCAGCTTGCCAGGACGTTGACGTGGAAGACCCTGCCAGACCGGTTGAGACTCGAGTCCATCCAATCTCCGCCCGCAGGCGAGTCGACCAGACGGGTCCCCGTCGTGTCCCGGTGCGCCAGCCACTGCATGCAGCGCACGACGGTCGGCCACAGTTCGCCGGCAAGCGCGGTTCTGCCGGTGCGCTCGACGTAGTGGACGAGCGCGAGGACGAACCATGGCGTGGCGTCGACCACACCGGCCTCTCCCCAGTCCCAGTAGCCGCGCTCCGGCCAGTAGGCGTTCGGCACCTGGCCCCGATCCCCGGTCAGGCCGGCGAGTGACCGCAGGGTTGCCTCGGTCGCATCGAGCAGGTCCTCTTCGCCGCTCATGGCTGCTCCCA
The DNA here is from genome assembly GCA_046756805.1 of Acidimicrobiia bacterium. Classification (GTDB taxonomy): domain Bacteria; phylum Actinomycetota; class Acidimicrobiia; order Spongiisociales; family UBA5794; genus CAMYMC01. The sequence goes on along the minus strand of JBHHXA010000043.1, from coordinate 9,801 downwards.
TGCACGCCATGGCAGCATCGCGCGCCCACACACCGGCGTAGTGACCGAGGACCGGCGATGCGACGAATCCCTCGGGCAGCACGGCGCGACGCAACAGCGCAATGGATCGCAACAGCGCTTGATCAACGAGCGTCACGGTGTCCTTTGTGGTCGGCCCGGTCCGGACTAGTCACGGCGACATCAGACCGAACCATTCTGGTGTGATCTGGGCTCAGGGCCGATCATGGCACCAAGCCCGACACGGAGGACGAATCACATGACCATCGCCGACCGGCTCACCATTGGAGGGATCGGAGTCGTCCTCGGGCTGATCGGAGTGTTCGCCTATGTGGCCGCCAGCCCCATCTTCACCAGCTGGGTGAACGTGGTCGTCGTGCAGGCCATCTTCGCAACGGTCTATCTGGTGACTGTCAACCTGCTCCACCGTCACCACGACTCGGCCGTCGCCACCCCCTGAGCACCGCACTGCGCCGGTTCGGGCGCGTAAGCCGATCGCATCATTTGCGGAATGCCCCTGAACTGAGGACAGGTCTCCGCCGATAGACCGGTATGGGACTCCACCGTCGGAGGAAGTCTGCCGCTCGCTCCGGGAAGCATCCCGAGTCCCCGGACGAGGTGTCGGACGCGCCAGAAGAGAAGGGCCGTGCCCAAGGATCACCGGCGCCGCACACCCGGGCGGTAGGCGATCGCATTCGCAGCCTCGACCGCTACAGCTACGAGTACGCAGAGGAAGAGGCCTCCGAGGTCGAGGCGCGGATCCGCCGCATGTTCTACGGCTCGAAGGTCGAGAACGACTGAGGGGCCCGGGCCTGCGCCGTTCACAGCTCTGAGTGGGCCGCCCGCTGCAGCGTGCCACTTCGTTCGAGACTTCGCTACAGTCGATAGCGAGGGGAACTCCGAGCCGTCTTCTTCGCCGTGCTCGGCTACGCGCGGCAAGGCTCTCCGCTTTCGGCCGCGACAACCCCCACAAGTGCAGAGGGGCGACCGGACCACCCCCCTACCGGTCGCCCCTCGGCTACGCCTGAAATCAAGTGCGAAAGCTTCTGGAAGATCGTGCCGACAAGGAAGGCACCGTGCCGTCACAGCCATGGAAGGGATGTAGGCAGTGTCGCCCGCAGAGCAGACCGAGTTCTCGACGCTCGTCGCCCGGCTTCCCGTCGCCATCTACCGCACCACGCCGGACGGCCGCATCCTCGTCGCGAATCAGGCGCTCGCCGATCTCCTCGGGTTCGAGACGGTCGAGGAGCTCCAGCAGCAGAACGCGGCAGACATGTACGTCGACGCCCGGGATCGGGACGACGTCGTCCGGCGCTTCGCGGACGGAACCATGCCCCCCGCCAACGACCTCCGGCTCCGCAAACGAGACGGCACGATCGCATGGATCCGGTCGCGGTCGCACGCCGTCGATCGCGGTGATGGAGTCGTGTACTTCGAAGGCGTGATGACCGACATCTCGGAGCAGAAGCGGGCCGAGGCACGGCTCCAGGCCTCTGAGGCAAGGTTCCGCACCGTCTTCGAGGCGTCACCCATCGGGATGGTGATGCGTGGGAGCGACTTGCGAGCGATCGCGGCCAATCCCGCCATCTGCACGCTCCTCGATATGACCGAGGACGACATCATCGCGGCGGCCGTCGCCGACCTCCTTGTTCCGGACGATGTCGCCCGGGTGCACGCCGCTTTGACGGAGATCACATCGGGCAGGCTGCTCCGCTACCAGGGCGAGCACCGCCTCCTGACCGCCGGGCGTACCGTCAAGACGGTGCTGGCACACCTCACACGGCTCACCCTCGGCGACGACGACGCGTGCGTTCTTGGTCAGTTCGTCGACATCAGCGAGCGGAAGCTCATCGAGGATCGCCTGGCGGACTCCGTTAGCTCGAAGGAGCGCCTCGTCCAGACCGTGAGCCACGAGCTTCGCACGCCGCTGACGACCGTGGTGGGATTCGCCTCGGAGCTCGTCGACCGCGTCGATCTGTCTACCGATGAACAGTCAGAGCTCATCGAACACATCGAGCGGCAGAGCCGGGAGATGGCCGAGCTCGTCGACGACCTCCTCGCGGAGGCGAGCACGGCCGGCGACGACATCGAGCCTGCACCCGTCGATCTCGAGACCACGTGCCGGGAGGTGCTGGAGTCATGGCAGGAGCCGACCGTGACCATGCGAACGACGGACGGCGATGGCGCGGCATGGGCCGACCCATTCCGGGTCCGTCAGATCCTGCGCAACCTCCTCACCAACGCCGCCCGGTACGGCGAGCCCCCGGTCGAGGTGGTCGTCTCGTACTCCGGCACCGCAGCGATGATCGAAGTATGCGACCAGGGAGCAGGACTCGCCCCCGAGCACCGGGATGCGATCTTCGAACCGTATGGGAGGGCGCATGCAGACACACCGGGCGCCCTCGGCCTGGGTCTCAGTGTGAGCCGCGATCTGGCCCGGGCCATGGACGGCGACCTCGCGTACCGCGTCGTCGACGGATGCTCCGTCTTCGAGCTCAGGCTCCCGAGGTTCGAGAACCCGAGCTGACTCAGGTGATCACCAGGCCCCGGACTCTTTCCAGCTGATCGATGCCGAACCTCGCGTCTTCCGCTGTCGACTCGTCTCCGAGCTGAGCTTCGAATGCCGCAATGGCCTCACCGTAGGCAACCCGTGCTCCCTCGTCGCCGGCCGCCATCGCCGCGATTGCCTCGTATCCCGAGTTCACGACGAACGCGAACGATGGTCCTTCTGCGTCCGCGTCCGCGTCCGCGGCGCTGTACCCGACCGCAGCCGCAAAGGACGTCCGGGCGCCCGAAGCGTCGCCCAGACGCAGACGGTGATAGCCGAGCGCCCAATGCCCGAGCTGGCGCGAACTTGCCGGCTTGTCCAGCTCCTCCCTCCAGGCGACGCAATCCTCCCCGGCGCGCCTGCCTCGCTCGAAATGCGATCTCCGACGCTCGACGTCGTCGCCCGGCCAGCAATCCGCGAGGTCCGCTGCGAGGTTGAAGCTCATGACGTTGGCGCCGTCGAGCATCACCCGAGCTTCGTCGCCGCCGGCCCGCGCTCTGGCCACATGCCACTCGATGCCTGCGTCTGCAACCTGCACGTACGCGTCGAGATCCTTGCCCTCCCAGTCGCCCAGAGCGATCCCGATGCGAGCGTATCGGTAGAGCACCGATCTCTCTCGTGCCGGGAACTCGGCGATGCGCGCCACGACGGCACCCGGTCCTCGGGTCTCGAGGAGTTCCCGCAGCTCCGGCCATCGGGCATCGAAGAACTCACGATCGGCAGGACTCGTCATCGCCGACTCCAGGTCTCGACATCGGGTCCGGGCGGCCCGGTTCTACGGTAGAAGGTCTGCAACAGAACCGTAAGCCGTCGGCACGAAGAGAGCCACGAACTGGGTTCGCTTGATGGAGTCCGTGCCCCCCGAGTCGGTGAACATGTCCGATTCGAGGTAGTACGTGACGGCACCCGCCGCGGACACGGCATCCACGGTGACGATCGCAAACGGAATGTGGTAGTTCGTGTCCGTCGGCTGGAGAGAATCGACCTTGGCGTCGGAGAAGGCAGGAAAGCTCGGGGTGGAGTTGTCGACCGTCTTGTCGATCCACACCCGCGGTTGATCGTCCCCACCGGTCGTCACATGGTCGACGTCGAAGTACCCGGTGGCTTGCACGATGACCTACCCCGGCCCCGGCGCCGTGATCACGAGGGTGTCGACCGTGACCGGTGTCGTGGTGATGGTCGTGACGACCGTGTTGGCGCTCGCCACACCAGGTTCGTCCCCGATCATGGCCGACGTCACTGCATCTGCCTCACCCTTGGCGACGAACCCGGTGGAGTCGACGCCGTCGAGCTGGTCAGAATCCGCCGCCGTGGCAGTGGCCCCAAGGAACGCGCTCGCCGCCTGCCCCTCCAGCGATCCCGCATCTACCGCCCGGGTCGCCGCGAGCCGCTTCATGAATGCAGCCATCTGCTCCCTGGTGACCGCATCGGCAGGACAGAACAGGGTGTTATCGGGAGGGTTGCAACCCCTCGTGATGCCGTTGCCTGCGAGCCACGTGATATCGGCGTGAAACGTGTTGGTGTCTGGCACATCGGTGAACCGGTGCGAGGCTCAGCTCCCGACGGGAACGGCGAGCAGTGCCGCCACGACCACGAACACGGCGACGCCTCTGTTGATCCTGATCGTCAACATGAGCGACCTCCTCGTGTCACCACCACCGTAACCAGGGAGAGTCCAAAGTCCGTCTGTCTCGCTCGGCGGGGCGCCGATTCGATCACCAGATGCGGACGACCGCTCCCTCGGATCTGGCCATCGGTGCATCGCCGTCGATTCCGAACGCTGCGGCGAACGGCGGGAAGTTGGCGAGGGGACCGTTGCATCGCGAGAAGCCCGGTGAGTGCGGGTCCGTGGTGACGAGGAGCCGCAGGTACTCGTCCGTGTAGTTGGTGCGCCAGATCGTTGCGTAGCTCATGAAGAAGCGCTGTACCGCAGCCAGATCACCGGACTCCGCGGTCGTCGTCCCTCCTGCGCGTTGCAGCGCATCGAATGCCAGCGACAGCCCACCGAGATCGGCGATGTTCTCTCCAAGGGTGAGCTCTCCATTCACGTTCAGGTCGTCGTCGATCTCGAACGCATTGAACTGCTCGACGAGGCCCTGTGCCCTGGCCTCGAACTCCGTGCGGTCGGTCTCACTCCACCAGTTGTGAAGATTGCCCTTCGCATCGAACTTGCTGCCCTGATCGTCGAAGCCGTGCGTGATCTCGTGACCGATCACGGCGCCGATCGCTCCGTAGTTCACGGCGTCATCCGCTGCTTCGTCGAAGAAGGGAGCCTGAAGAATCCCGGCCGGGAACACGATCTCGTTGTGGAGCGGGTGGTAATACGCGTTGACGACGTGCGGCGGCAATTCCCATTCCGACTCGACGGGCCTGCCCAGTTTGGCTATCTCCCGCTCGAACTCGAATCGCGAGGCCCGAAGCCGGTTTGCCGCGTACGGTCCGCGGTCGATCGCGAGCCCGGTGTAGTCCCGCCATTCGTCCGGATATCCGATCTTCCAGCGGAACCCCTCGAGCTTGCGGAGCGCCTCGGTCTTTGTCTCTTCGCTCATCCAGTCGAGCGCATCGATCGAATCCTGCATTGCCTCGAGGAGGTGCCCCACGAGTGTCTCGCAACGCTGCTTGGCGGTTGCGCTGAACGCCGCAGCGACGTAGAGCTGAGCGACCTGCTCACCGATGTCACCCGATGCGGCAGCGAGCACCCTCTTCCATCTGGCCTTCTGTTCGCGCTGTCCGCCGAGCGTCTTCCCATAGAAGTCGAAGGCCTCGTCTTCGAACTGCGCGGGCAGCGTGGATGCCGTAGCCCGCAAGATGTGCCACCGGACGTATGACTTCCACGACTCGACGGGCTGCTGAGAGATGATCCGGGCCAGATCCGCGAAGTATTGGGGCTCGTGCAGGTTGACGGACTCCTCCCGCCCGGCGTTCAGCTCGGCAAGGCGCCGCGGCAGGTCCAGATGCCGCGCCACGGCCTCCAGCTCCCGGACCGGCGTCTTGTTGGTCGTGCGATCCACGTCGCGCAGCTCCACGGCGCTCAGCGACACCTCGGCGATGGCCGTTTCCAGCTCCACGACGGCACTCGCTGCGTGCTCCGCTCCGATCGTGGCGCCGCCGAGTTCGAGCATGGCGGCGATGTGCTGCTGATAGGCCTCCCGCACACCCTCTGAACGCTCGTCCGATCGCAGGTAGTAGTCGCGTTCTGGAAGGCCCAGGCCGCTTTGCGAGAGATAGACGAGGTGACGCGTCGAGTCCTCGAAGTCCGCGGCGACGGACACGCCGAAGAGAAGACCGATACCAAAGGGACGGAGCCGGGTGGCGAGCCGCAGCAGATCCGACGAGTCGCGCATCGCATCGGCCTCAGCCAGCCAGTCGGCGATCGGAGCGAGACCGGTGGCTTCGATCGAGGCCACGTCCATGCCGGAGGCGTAATAGTCGCCCACCATCTTCTGTGGCCCCGTTGCCGCTTCTGCTCGCGCCGCCTCCTCGAGGAGCTCGTGGAGAAGCTCTTCGTTTCCGACGTGGACTTCGTGGAAGGCGCCCCATGCCCCGTACTCCGAGGGGACCGGGTTGGCGTCCAGCCACCCTCCGTTGGCATGTCGATAGAAGTCGTCGCCGGGAAGGGTCTCCGGATCGCGATGGGCGGGGTCGAGGAATGCAGCGTGTGGCATCGGCGCAAGACGAGGTGCGCCGGCTCAGTCCAGATGGTCGTAGCGCTCCAGACCGAGATCGGCGATGAGGTCTGCGTTCGCTCGCCGGGCACCCCGGCCCACCGGTATCCCCGTGGCGTCTGCGATCCGGTTCATCATCTCGAAGTTGCCGATGACGCCTGCGGCATCGACGAGGGCCTCCCCGCCCAGCTCGGACAGAACCCGGCTGCGAGCATCACCGGGAGCGTCCCCGACCGCGCCATCTGCGACGGCAGCGTCCGCCAGATCGAGGAGGGCGGCACCGCCTGCGAGACGCGAGTCGACACCGGGATCGGTGACGGCACGCAGGTCGATGGTCGTACCGGTGGCGACGGCGCTCTCACGGAGCATCCTGCTGTGCGCCAGCACTCAGTAGAAGCACTCGTTGCTCGCAGAGACCCTGCCTGCGACGAGCTCCATCTGCGTACGGTGCAGACCCCGGCTGAAGTCCATGATCCCCATCTGGTCGTACCGCAGATACATGGGTCCGTGCAGATCCTCCTGCGCCTCCATCTCGGCCGGGACGAGGGACAGCGCCTGCACGATGCTCGTACCCCCGACCATCGGCACCCTGCCCCGCCCGATACGCGCCGAGCGCGGAGCGTCATGGGTCGTCGCCGCACCCGCGACGGCCTCGGGAAGAGGCTCCAGCGGCATCCCCAGTGCGCGGAAGAAAGCGTCGATCGCGGACAGTCGGCTTACGACTCCGACGAGCTCGACATACCTCGAGTACCCGAGACCGGCTTCGATCAGCCCCTCCACCCACGATCTCGTCGCGGTCGCAGGTTCGACACTGATCCGCCCCGCTGCCTCGATCGCTGCCGGAGGAAGCGGAATCGAGGCTCCGGTGATATCACCGGTGCGCCGCAGGCGCGCTGCGGTGGCGATGGCGATCCGGTCCGCCCCCGTCCACCACGTCCCGGGGCGGGCCAGCCTCGCCCAATCACGCCCGAACGCGGCCCGGATGTCGGACCGAACGGGGACCGGCGCAGCCTCGAGCGAGAAGGCCATGTCAGTCGTCTCGGGGGGCCAGGACGAGGTCCTCTTGCAGAGCACCGAGAGTCGCGGCGCCACAGAGGGCCATCGCTCGCCGCAGCTCGTCTCGCATCTGGTCCATGAGCGCCGCCGCCAGGTCGGCACCGCCGGTCGCGAGAGCCCAGAGCAGAGGCCGTCCCACGAGCACCGCGTCTGCGCCGAGCGCGAGCGCCTTGAGGACGTCGGACCCGGAGCGAATTCCCCCGTCTGCCAGCACCGGCACCCTTCCGGCTACGGCACTCACGACGGGGCCGAGTGCGTCTGCGGCGGCGACGGTCGTGTCGAGCTGGCGACCACCGTGATTCGAGACGACGATGCCCTGGGCACCGGCTCGGATGGCGGCGTCGGCATCGTCCGCCCTGACGATGCCTTTGACGATCACGGGAAGATCGGTGATGCCGCGCAGCCAGCCGATGTCCTCGAAGTTGATGGACGAGTCGAACGACGAGTCGGCGTAGGCGTCGAGCCCCGATCCCTCACCGACGGGGACCGCGGCGCGCATGTTGGCCATCTCGAGGCCGGGCGGCAGGCTGAAGCTGTTCCGCTCGTCGCGCTTCCTGCGACCAAGGACGGCGACGTCGACGGTGAACACCATTGCCTGGTAGCCGGCCGCTTCGGCGCGCAGCACGAGATCGGCAGTGAGATCTCGATCGCGGTGCACATACAGCTGGAACCACAGGGGCGCGCCGCCGGAGGCGTCGGCCACGTCCTCGAGAGAGACCGTCGCCATCGTCGAGACACACATCAGCGACCCGGCGCGGGCCGCGGCCCGGGCCATCTCGGACTCTCCGTCCTCATGGACGAGCCGCTGGTACGCACAAGGCGCGACGAATACCGGCGAGCTCAGGTTGGCACCGTAGAGCGACACGTCGGTCGACACTTCGGAGACGTCGCGCAACACGTGGGGCAACAACCGGAGTCTGCTCCAGGCGGAGACGTTGTCGAGGACGGTCAGCTCGTCGTCTGCGCCGCCGACGATGTAATCGTAGGCCCCCGGATCAAGGACCTTCCGCGCCTCATCCTCGAGTGTGGCGATGTCGAGCATGGTCATGACCTCCTGCCAAAGAGAGCTTTCAGAAGGAAGGCCGCTGCGGCGAAGCCGGCTCCCAGGGCAGCAGCCTGCGCAGGTGCCAGAAGCACGCGACTCTCGCTCAGTGTCACGCTGCCGCCCATTGCGACGCCGACGAACCCGTTCTCGACCTGTACCGAGCCGCCGGCGAGGAGAGCTGCCCCTCCCTCGCGAACGGACGCATTCCCTGCCGTGGCGAGGACCATGGCTCCACCCTCTGTGATCTCGACATCGCGTCCCGAGACCATCACTGAGGCCCCACCTTGTGCCACCGACAAGTCACCTCCGCACAAGAACACGCTCCCACCCGCCTGCGAGACCTGGACCTCGTCACCCACTACGAGCGGAAAGAAGCCGTTCCGAGCCGTGACCGTGTGCTTCTCATCTGCCATCCGCCCTCCTCGATCAAGTGCCACAGGCTACGCCGAAGCGTCGCGGCCCTCCTCGTCGAGCTCGGCGACGATCGATTCGACCTCGATCTCTGCGGCGCTGATCCTCTGCTTGCACATCGCGATCAGCTCCACGGCTCGCCGCACCCGGGTCCCGAGGACGTCCACGTCGACCTCCTCGATCTCGAGCTGGCGGAGAATCGAGTCGAGCTCCTCGATTGCCGCGGTGTACCCGATGGGATCGGGAGCGGCATCCGTCACTGCGCTCCTCCTTCTCGATCGGATCGCACCTTATCGACCGAGCTGTCGACGAAGCCATCCGCGAGGCGTGTCACGATGTCGCTCCCCGTTTCGACAGACGTCACTGACTTCAAGGGTTCGCCCGTCTTCGTGGTGGTCACCGACCAGCCCCGGGCGAAGAGGAAGGCGGGGTCGTGGGCCGTGACCCGGGCCTCACGGGTAGCCAGCGCAGCGGCAGCGCTGCGTAGTGCTCGCATTCCAAGGACCCTGGTGTCGGACATCGCGCGGTCGAGCTTTGCGATTCGAGCGCGCAGCACACCCGTGGACAGCGCAGCCAGCCTGCGGGAGTGGCCCGCGATCCGGACCCGGTCGAGTCCGACACGGGAACGTGCCGCGGTGCCGATGGCGGTACCGCGGCGGTCGAGAGCGGCAACGGCATCGGTGACGCGACTCACGAGCGCGGCCCCACAGGCCGTGGGTGTCTTCAACGACCGGGCCGCGACGGCATCGGCAACCGTGGTGTCGATCTCGTGCCCGATCCCGGTGAAGATCTGTACAGGAGCCCCGGCGATCGCTCGGGCCACCCGTTCGTCGTCGAACACGGCGAGATCGGTTGCGGCGCCGCCGCCTCTGACGACGGCGATGACATCCACCCGGGAACCAAGATGCTCGACTGAGCGGCCGATCGCAACCGCGGCATCGGAGCCCTGCACCCTGGTGTCGACCTGCAGCACCTTCCACGCCAGCCCCGATGCTCCGAGCTCGTGCAGGAAGTCGCCGACTACCTGGCCATGGCGCTGGAGAACATCGTCGGCGCACGAGTGCAGCGACGCTGGATGA
>JBHHXA010000042.1:0-11528 GCA_046756805.1 Acidimicrobiia bacterium | reverse complement strand
CCCCGAAGCCGAGGCGGTCGAAGTCGACATCCAAGACAACGACCTGAAGGTCGAGACCTTCCGTTCGACCGGACCCGGTGGTCAATCGGTGAACACGACGGACTCAGCGGTTCGCATCATTCACCTTCCGACCAACATCGTGGTGTCGTGTCAGGACGAGAAGTCCCAGCTCCAGAACAAGCTCAAGGCGATGCGGGTGCTTCGAGCCCGGCTCTACCAGGTGCAGCTCGCGGAAGTCCAGGGGGAGCGCGCCTCCGCTCGCAGGGAGCAGGTGCGCTCAGGTGAGCGGTCCGAGAAGATCAGGACGTACAACTTCAAGGAGAACCGTGTGACCGATCATCGGGTCGGTCTCACCCGCCACGCGTTGCCCGAAATCCTCGACGGCGACCTCGAGGCGTTCCACGAGGCGCTCCGCGCCAGAGAGGCCGCGTTGCAGCTGTCCCAAGCTGATGTCTGATGACGCGTGGGGGATCACCGCCGGTCTGCCGGCGCACGAAGCGCAGCGGCTGGCGTCCCTGGTGACGGGACGGAGTCGCGCACAGCTCGCGATCGATGGTGGCGTGTCACCTGAAGAGGCTGCGGAGCTCGGGGACCTCGTGCGCAGGCGTGAGAGGGGGGAGCCACTTCAGTATCTCGAGGGAACGGTCGAGTTCGGGCCGGTGACGCTCAATGTCGATCCCCGGGCGCTCATACCGCGCCCCGAGACCGAGCAGCTCTTCGAGGCCGTCGCGACCCGATTCCGAGAACCGCCACCGCGGGTCATCGTGGATCTCGGAACGGGGTGTGGCAGCCTTGCGCTCGCGCTGCGGAGCGAGTTCGCCGCAGCAGAGGTGTTCGGGACCGACATCGATGTGTCTGCGCTCCAACTCGCTGCGGAGAACTCAGCGAAGACGGGGCTCGATGTCGATTGGCGTCACGGGGACTTGTTCGCCGCGCTTCCCTCCCGGCTGAGAGGTTATGTCGACCTCCTCGTCTCGAACCCGCCGTACATCGCTGAGAACGCTGCGGCGACGCTGCCGGTCGAGATCACCGGGTACGAGCCCGCGGTTGCGTTGTTCGCCGGCGACGACGGCCTGGCCGTCCTGCGGCGCATCGCAAGGGGGGTCTCGGAGTGGCTGTCGGGCTCGGGCGTCGTCGTGTGCGAGATCGGTGCCGATCACGGAGCCGCCGTGCTGGAGCTCTTTGCGGATCGCCACCCCGAGATCGGCGTCGATCTGTCCGGTCGCGATCGGTGGGTCGTGGGGCGAGGCGCCCGCGCTGTCTGATCCAGCCCGGTCGGGACGCATCTCTCGTGCGGAGAGAGGGCTCTCCCGTGGACAAAGGCGAGACCGCGGCATACATTGAGTTGGTACCGAAGCCGTGTCCTCCCATCCCGAGTGCGTCACGGACCGGAGACGTCGAGGAGGCGGATGGTCGACGATGCCACGCCGCGGGATGCGGTTGTTCCCCAGCGCGTGCTCTACACCAGGGGCGCGGAGCAGCGCGACCTCGCCCTGCTCCTCAGCGGCGACGCATCACCGGTGGGGGCGGACCCCGTCGAGGCGTGTATCGCGGCCCGCGCAGACATGCTCGTCACTTCCCGCATCGGCTCCTTCGATCTCGTCCACGTGGCCGCACCCACCGACTTCGACAAGTCGGGGATCGGACATGTCGTCGCAGCGATCGGAACGGGTCCACACTCGGTCCTCGCGGCAAACGTCGCACATCGCATCGGGAGTGCCCTCGGATGCCCGGTGGAGCTCGTCACCGCGGCTCGCGGCTCGGACACGGCCGCGTCACGGGAGGTCCTCGAGGCGATGGTCGCTGTTCGTCCGGGAACGACGTGGCGCGTCCTGACCGATGCCAAGCCTGCCAGCCTCACCGCAACGGCACCGGATCGGTCGCTCATCGTCGCAGGGGCGCCCGGGGGCAATTGGTTCCAGCGTCAGCTCTTCGGACCCGGCGCCAAGCTCCGCGCTCGTGCTTCCGCCGGCTCGGTCGTCGTGCGCAGCGTGCCGCCCCGCGTGTTCCAGGTAGCGGGTGCTCCCGTGGAATGGGTTGGCCCCTTCCTGCTCATAGCGGACGCCGACGCAGTCGTCGGCGACCTCGTGGTGCCCGTGGTCGACCAGGGGCTGCTCGTCGGGGTGGTTCGCCGGTCTTCGCTCCGGGCGCGCGGCTCCGGGACGGTGCAGGACGTGATGGAACCCGCTCCGATGGTGCGGATGACCGATGCTGCGACCGCACTGGACGAGGTAGCCGACTTCTACGAAGGTGCGCCGATCCCGATCGTCGACGACGATGGTCGGTTCGCCGGATCCGTCGTCCTCTAGACGGGCGACGTCCGGGCGCGGCGGCGGCTCGGATGGTCGTCCGCTTCGCTACCGTCGGTGCATGCACGTCGCGCCAGAAGCTGCCGGAGCGATCCGCGCCGGGAGCGTCGTCGGCGTCCCGACAGACACGCTCTACGGGCTCGCCGTGGATCCGTTCCGGGTGGACGCGCTCGAGACGCTGTTCCGACTCAAGGGGCGACCGGAGGACAAGCCGGTGGCTCTGCTCGTCGCCTCGATCGAGCAAGCGATGAGCCTTGCAGAGTTCACCGATGATGCGCTCGACCTCGCAGACAGCCACTGGCCGGGAGGGCTCACGCTGATCCTGACCCGTCTCGCCGACGCACCGGACTGGCTGGGCCATGCGGGTCGGCGCACGATCGGCCTCAGATGCCCCGACCACCCGGTGGCGCTCGAGTTGTTGGAGGAGGTCGGTCCGCTCGCGGTCACCTCGGCGAACCTCGCCGGAGGGCAGGCCGCGGCAGACGATGTCGAGGCCCGCGCCCTCTTCGGCGACGCCGTCGCCTACTACATCGAGGGCGCGGCGCCCGGGGGTGCGGCGTCGACGATCGTCGACCTGACGGAACCGACGCCGCTCGTGCTGCGGCGAGGGCCCGTACCCGATCCGTGAGCCGGGGTGGCGCCGGTCGCACCGGAGCGATACCCGCGCCTGCCGGTGGTGTGCTCCGTCGGAAGTGGTACGCCGCTGCGGTCGGAACGATCCTGGCGACGGCATCTTTCTGGCTGATCGTCCTCGGCGCCCGCGACGAAACGGGTGGTGCGAGGGGTGCGGCCGTTGCGTTCGGCCTCATCGTGCTGGTCCTCGCCTACATGGGGCTCGTCGCTGTATCGCGCACACCGCGGCCGCTGTTTGCAACTCTGCTCTCGCTCGTCCTCTTCATCGGGGTGTTCATCCTGGTGATCCTTCTCGGGCTGGTGACCGGGTACAGCATCACGTTCGCGGGTGTGGTCGTCATGGCGCTCGGCGTGGGTGGTGTTGCGGCGCTCTCGACGAACGGCGCAGATGTGATCGGCGGCAGGCTGTGGGCCGTGGCCGTCGTGACCATCATCACCTGGGGCCTGCTGCTGATCGCCCCTCCGGTCGGTGTCGTGACGGCGACCGTGCTTCCGTTTGGTGCGCTCGCCGTGGTCGACATGTGGGTGGACAGGTCCCTCACCTGACAGGACCCGGGCGGAATCCCGGGGTGCGCCGGGCGCGTGGTGGCGGTTGCTACGCTTGCGACCCGACGCCTCCCCAAGCCAGGAACCCACATGATGGACACGCGCGGCCTCGAAGAGGTCGACCCCGTCCTCGGTGACCTCGTCGCCGAGGATCTCGCTCGTCAGAGCTCGAACATCCAACTCATCGCATCGGAGAACTTCGTGCCGCTCTCGGTCCTGGAGGCGATGGGCTCGATCTTCACCAACAAGTACTCGGAGGGTTATCCGGGCCGTCGCTACTACGAGGGATGCGAGATCGTCGACGCGGTCGAAACCCTCGCCATCGAGCGGGCCAGGTCGCTGTTCGGGGCGGAGGCCGCCAACGTCCAGGCGCATTCCGGATCGCAGGCCAACATGGCTGCGTACCTGGCGGTTCTCGAGCCGGGAGACACCGTTCTCGGCATGAGATTGGACCAGGGAGGTCACCTCACCCACGGGTCGCCGGTCAACTTCTCCGGCAAGCTGTTCGACATCGTTGCGTACGGCGTCGATGCCGGGACCGAGTACATCGATTTCGACGAGGTCCGCAAGCTCGCCCACGAGCACCGACCGAGGATGATCGTCGCCGGGTACTCGGCGTACTCGCGTCTCATCGATTGGGCTGCATTCCGGGAGATCGCCGACGAGGTCGGTGCCGTGCTCCTCGTCGACGCCGCACACATCATCGGTCTCATCGCCGGGAAGGCGCATCCCAACCCGGTTCCCTATGCCGACATCGTCACCTGCACCACACACAAGGCGCTGCGGGGACCTCGCGGCGGGCTCATCTTGTCGCGCAGCGAGTACGCCGCAGCCATCGACAAGGCCGTGTTCCCGTTTGCCCAGGGCGGAGCGATCAACTCGCAGATCGCGGCGAAGGCGCTGTGCTTCGAGCTCGCCTCCCGCCCCGAATTCGCAGCGTATGCACGCCAGATCGTGCGGAACGCGGCCGTGCTCGCTGACACGATCGCCGAAGAGGGTGGGCGGATCGTGAGCGGTGGCACCGACAATCACATGTTCCTCGTAGACCTGCGGTCGTTCGACCCGGATCTGACGGGCAAGGCGGCGGCGACGGTGCTCGATGCGCACGGTGTGACGCTGAATCGGAACGCGATCCCCTTCGATCCGAGATCACCTTTCGTCACTTCGGGCGTGCGGATCGGGACACCCTCGGTCACGACGGCGGGTATGAAGCAGGAGCAGATGACCACGCTCGGCCGGCTCATCGTCGAGATCCTCCGCAAGCGGGGAGATGACGTCGCACTCAAGCAGCTCGCAGATCAGGTCGCCGAGCTCGCGGATGGTTTCCCGCCCTACCCGGCCGGGTTCCCGGGCCACGTGTGAGGATCGTGATGACCTGCCAGGGAATTGAGACTCGCCGCAGCGACCGCCTACCGTGACATTGTGAAGGGCATCACAAGCATGGAAGACCACGACCGGAAGAGCAACCGCAGCGGGATGATCGGAGACTGGACGGCGACGGGCGACTTCTTCGGCTCGATTCTCGCCGGTCTGCTCCTCGGGCTCCTCGTCGATGCCCTCGCCGGCACCGGTCCGCTCGTGGCGGTCCTGGGCATTGTCACGGGATTCTCCGTCGGTTTCTGGAGGATGTACGACATCGCACGACGCTCCGAGAAGGAGGAGCTGCGGCGCCGGTCGCAACGCCCCACGCCATGAGTGCACCCGACCCTCGCTCCGAGTCTGCGGGAGCAGCGCTGGCCTACGAGCAGCCCAGCCCCGTGGCCACCCCCGTCGAAGCGCGCATCGCATGGTCCACGATCCGCAGGGCCGCGCTCCTCGGACCGGTGATCGTGGGTGTTGCATTTGCGCTGCGGGGCGGCGTCGGCGCATGGTCTGCGGCAGTCGGTGTCGCGGTCGTCGCGGGAAACTTCCTGCTTGCAGGGATCGTCCTGTCGAGAGCTGCGGGGGTGTCGATGCGTGTCTATCATGCGGCCGCCTTGCTGGGTTTCTTCGTCCGGCTCGGCCTCATCACCGTCACGATGTTCCTCGTCGCGAGCCTGTTCGAGGTCGACCGTGAGGCGCTGGGGATTGCGGCTGTCGTCGCCTACCTCGCCCTGTTGACCTGGGAGGCATGGGCTCTGACGCGGAGTCCGGAAAGGGAGTTGGAGTGGATCTGATCCTGGCGTCTGAGAGCTGCGACACGTCTGCAGACATCATCTGCGCACCCGATGACGTGTTGGAGCTCTTCGAGTTCAAGGAGTCCTTGTTCTCGATCGGTCCCTTCGACTTCACGCGCACCGTGTTCCTCATCTTCCTCGCGACGGCGATCGTGCTCTTCGTGCTCTGGTGGGGGTTGCGGGATCGCGGGAGCCTCGTTCCCACGAAGTTTGGCGCCGCCGTCGAAGCACTCGTCAACTTCGTGCGCAACGACATCGCGATCGACATCATCGGGCCCGAGGGCGCCCGGTATGCGCCTTACCTGCTGACGATCTTCATGTTCATCCTCGTGGGGAACCTCTTCGAGGTGACCCCGTTCATCAGCTTCCCGATCACGTCCCGGATGGCCATCCCCGGTTTCCTCGCACTCCTGACCTGGCTCATCTTCATCGTCGTCGGGTTCGCCAAGAACGGGCTCAGCTACTTCACCGACACGGTATGGCCGAAGTCGGTACCGGTGGCGCTCCGGCCGCTGGTGGGTCTGATCGAGCTCGTGTCGATCTTCATCCTGCGACCCATCACGCTCGCCGTCCGGCTGTTCGCCAATCTCGTCGCAGGACACCTCATGCTGACGCTGCTGCTCGCCTCCGGTGTGATCTTCATCGGCGACATCGCGGACATCGGAGCCCGTTCGATCATCGGGATCCCGTGGTTCGCCTTCGGTCTCGGCATCTACGTCTTCGAAATCGTCGTCGCGGTGTTGCAGGCATATATTTTCACCCTGTTATCCGCGGTCTACGTCCAAACATCCGTACACCCTGAGCATTAGAGGAGGAAACCCCAGCAATGGAAGATCTCAGTGGTGCCATCGCACTCGTCGGCTACGGCCTCGCAGCCATCGGCCCGGGCATCGGCATCGGCATCGTGGTCGGTAACGCCATTCAGGCGATGGTCCGGCAACCGGAGATGGCGGCCATGGCCAGGACGAACATGTTCCTGGGCATCGCCTTCACCGAGGCGCTGGCGCTGATCGGCTTCGTGCTGTTCTTTATCGCCTGAGGAGCGCCGTCACATGTTGTTCCAAAAGAACGTGATGATCCTCGCCACCGAAGCGACCGAGGAGAGCGAGGGGATCGACCTCCTTCTCCCGGAGACCTCGGAGCTGATCGCGGGTGTCCTCGCCTTTCTCATCATCGGCTTCGTCGTGTGGAAGTGGGTGTTCCCGCAGATCACGAAGACGCTCGAGGCGAGGCAGGAGGCGATCAAGGCGGAGCTCGAGTCCGCCGAGGCTGCCAAGCTCGAAGCAGAGAAGCTCCGCGACGACTACCTGTCGCAGATTTCCGGTGCGCGAGACGAAGCAAACCGGATCGTCGAAGAAGCCCGTCAGGCCGGAGAGTCCGTACGATCCGACGTCCTGGCGCGGGCCGAGCAGGAGGCCGCCGGCATCAAGGAGCGCACCCGTGCCGACGTGGCGGGTGAGCGGGAGCGCATGGCTTCGGCCATCCAGCGCGAGGTCGCGACCCTGTCGCTCGACGTCGCGGAGAAGGTCATCGGCCAGGCTCTGGACCGCGATTCACAGCGCGCCCTGGTCGACCGATACATCGACGACCTCGGACAAGACGGGGGTTGATCGATGGAGGGTGTCACCGGATCCCGCGTCATCGACGGGTACGCATCCGCACTGCTTGCGGTAGGTGGTGCCGAGGGCGATGTCGAGCGCATCACGGACGAGGTGTTCCGTATCGCTCACGCCTTCGAAGGGTCCGAGGAGTTCCGCAGCACGATGTCGGACCCACGGGTTCCCATCGAGCTCAAGCAGACGGTGGTGTCCGAGATCCTGGAAGGCAGGGCGTCGCACGTGTCCATCGCCCTCATCAACCTCCTCGTTGGCGCCGGGCACACGGGAGAGTTCGTGGCGGTCGCCAACCGCATGGCCGAGATGGCTGCCGAACGCGAGCAAGCAACCGTCGCAGAGGTGCGATCGGCGGTTGAGCTCGACGCGGACACGGTGGCGAGGTTGGAACAGAAGCTTGCAGCGGTGACGGGCAGGCGTGTGAAGGCAAAGGTGGTCGTCGATGAGAGCATCGTCGGCGGCGTCGTGACGAAGATCGGTGACTCCGTCTTCGACGGGTCGGTCAGGAGCCGACTCCAGGACTTGCGAGAGGCATGGGGATAGTCGATGGCTGAGCTCACACTGGATCCGAGTGACATCACCGAGGCGCTGCGTCGCAACCTCGACGACTGGTCGCCGTCCATCGAATCGGAGACGGTCGGTTATGTGATGTCCGTCGGCGACGGAGTCGCCAGGGTCGGCGGTCTGCCCAACGCCATGGCCAGCGAGTTGCTCGAGTTCTCCGGCGGCCTCATCGGCATCGCGCTCAACCTCGACGAGGACTCGATCGGGGCGGTCGTCATGGGCGACTCCTCACGGATCGAGGAGGGTTCGGAGGTGAGGTCCACGGGCCGCGTCCTCTCGATCCCCGTCGGGGACGGACTGCTCGGTCGTGTCATCGACCCCCTCGGCGAACCCATCGACGGCAAGGGTCCCATCGAGACGACGGAGCGCCGCTTCCTCGAGGTCCAGGCACCTTCGGTCGTCATGCGCCAGCCGGTGAAGGAGCCGCTCCAGACGGGCATCAAGGCCATAGACGCCATGACCCCCATCGGTCGCGGCCAGCGTCAGCTCATCATCGGTGACCGTCAGACGGGGAAGACGGCACTGGTGGTCGACACGATCATCAACCAGCGTGGCACCGGTGTGAAGTGCATCTACGTGGCGATCGGCCAGAAGGCGTCCACGGTTGCCGAGGTGGCGTCCGCCCTCGAGGAGGCCGGTGCACTCGAGTACACCGTCATCGTCAACGCGGCGGCTTCGACGGCGGCGGCGTTGCAGATGTACGCACCGTATGCGGGTTCTGCCATCGGCCAGTACTGGATGTACAAGGGAGAGCACGCTCTCGTCATCTTCGACGACCTCT
Source organism: Acidimicrobiia bacterium (assembly GCA_046756805.1). Taxonomy (GTDB): domain Bacteria; phylum Actinomycetota; class Acidimicrobiia; order Spongiisociales; family UBA5794; genus CAMYMC01. The sequence continues at coordinate 2,926 of JBHHXA010000042.1, read as the reverse complement.
CGAAGCAAGCCGTTGCGTATCGTGAGATCTCGCTCTTGCTGCGCCGGCCTCCGGGCCGCGAGGCGTACCCCGGCGACGTCTTCTACCTCCACAGCCGCCTTCTCGAGCGGTGCGCCAAGCTGTCCGACGAGCTCGGCGGCGGCTCGATGACGGGTTTGCCGATCATCGAGACGAAGGCGAACGACGTGTCGGCCTACATCCCGACCAACGTGATCTCGATCACCGATGGCCAGATCTTCCTCGAGACCGATCTCTTCTTCTCCGGGATCCGTCCTGCGATCAATGCCGGTATCTCGGTCTCACGCGTCGGTGGAAACGCCCAGATCAAGGCAATGAAGTCAGTGGCGGGCCCGTTGCGACTCAACCTCGCACAGTTCCGCGAGCTCGAGGCCTTTGCCGAGTTCGGTTCCGAGCTCGATGCGGCTTCGCTGTCCCAGCTGGAACGGGGACGCCGTGTCGTCGAGATCCTGAAGCAGGGTCAGTTCGCTCCCGTACCCGTCGAGGAACAGGTCGTCGCCATCTTCGCCGTGACTGAGGGGCACTTCGACGACGTGGCAATCACGGACATCAGGCAAGCTGAAGACGACCTGCGGCAGTTCATGCGCTCCAGATACTCAGGACTGCTCAGCCAGATCGCCGACACCGGCGCAACGCCCGAAGACGAGCTGGTGGCCGCTATCGAGGAGTTCAAGACGTCACGGGCTGCGGCAGGGACCGGGGACTGACGCTCCGCCATGGCTTCCGCTGAGCTCCGTCAGATCCGGCGCAGGATCAGATCCGTCGAGTCGACGATGAAGATCACGCGCGCCATGGAGCTCATCGCCACGTCGCGGATCGCCAAGGCCCGGGTCAGGGTCGAGGAGTCGAAGCCGTACATCGAGAAGATGGCGGAGGTCATCCGCAACATCGCCGCGGCCGGTGGACTGCGGCACCCGCTTCTGGAACGTCGCGAGATCGCCACGTCCGGCGTCGTCGTGGTGACCTCGGATCGCGGTCTGGCGGGGGGCTACAACTCGAACGTCATCCGGATGGCAGAACGGTCGATGATCGCCCACCGGCTGAACGAGCAGCCCATCAGGCTCTATGTCGTCGGCAACAAGGCGCTGAGCTACTTCCGGTATCGAAAGTACCCCATCGAGCAGTCCTTTCTCGGAGTCACCGACACACCCGGCTACGCAGACGCCAGAGCCATCGCCAACACGCTGCTCAACGAGTACGAAGAAGGCGCCGTCGATGCAGTCGAGGTCTACACCACCAGATATGTGTCTGCCCTCACGCAGACCCCCCTCCGCTGGCCGTTGCTTCCCATCGAGCCACCGGATGCGGAGTCGGCGGGTGGGGTCTCCTACAGCTTCGAGCCATCGCCCGAGGAGATCTTGAGCCGGCTCCTGCCCCGCTACCTCGAAGGCACCATCTTCGGCATCCTGCTCGAAGCGTCCGCCAGCGAGCATGCGGCGCGGCGCAGGGCGATGAAGGCTGCCACGGAGAACGCAGAAGAGCTCACCCTCGTCCTCACTCGCGAGGCCAATCAGGCCCGCCAGGCAGAGATCACGACCGAGATCTCCGAGATCGTGGGCGGGGCGGAAGCACTCTCAGGAGGTTGATCGTGACAAGGGAGAGAATCGACCGATGACCACAAGCACGCTTGCTCCGGGGCGCGTCGTCAAGGTCGCGGGACCCGTCGTCGACGTCGAGTTCCCATCCGACGCCATGCCCGAGATCCTCTACGCCATCGAGGTGGATATCGAGATCGGTGGTGAGTCGAGCACCGTGCTGTGCGAGACCGCACAGCATCTCGGTGACAGCAGGGTGAGGGCCATCGCCCTGGCACCGACGGACGGCGTGGTGCGGGGCGCAGAGGTCCGCAACACGGGCAGCCCCATCACCGTTCCTGTCGGCGACCAGACGTTGGGCCATCTGTTCAACGTCTGGGGAGACTCCCTCGACGACCCGGATGCGGAGTTCACCGGGGACCGCTGGCCGATCCACCGTCCACCACCGCCGTACGCAGACGTCGAGCCGACCAAGACCGTCTTCGAGACGGGGATCAAGGTCATCGACCTCCTCAGCCCCTACCTCCAGGGTGGAAAGATCGGGCTGTTCGGTGGGGCCGGTGTCGGCAAGACCGTCCTCATCCAGGAGATGATCCGCAGGGTGGCGGAGCAGCACGGTGGTGTCTCGGTGTTCGCCGGCGTCGGAGAACGCACCCGCGAGGGCAACGACCTCTTCCTCGAGATGACCGAGTCCGGCGTCCTGGAGCGTGCGGCACTCGTATTCGGCCAGATGGACGAGCCCCCCGGTGTCCGGCTGCGTGTCGCGCTGTCGGCGCTGACGATGGCCGAGTACTTCCGCGACGTCCAGAGACAGGACGTGTTGCTGTTCATCGACAACATCTTCCGGTTCACGCAGGCGGGCTCGGAGGTGTCGACGCTGCTGGGCCGCATGCCCTCGGCCGTCGGCTATCAGCCGACGCTGGCCGGGGAGATGGGGTTTCTCCAGGAGCGGATCACGTCGCTCAAGGGCAGGTCGATCACTTCGCTGCAGGCGATCTATGTTCCCGCAGACGACATCACAGACCCTGCCCCACACACGGCGTTCGCTCACCTCGATGCCACGACCGTGTTGAGCCGTCCTCTGACGGCTCTCGGCATCTACCCCGCGGTCGATCCGCTCGACTCGACGAGCAGGGCGCTCGATCCTCAGATCGTCGGCGAGCACCACTATGCAGTGGCACGGCGGGTGCAGCAGATCCTGCAGCGGTACAAGGACCTCCAGGACATCATCGCCATTCTCGGCATCGACGAGCTGTCCGAGGAGGACAAGCTGATCGTGGCGCGAGCGCGGCGGATCCAGCGGTTCCTGTCCCAGCCGATGTTCGTGGCGGAGCAGTTCACCGGCCAGGCCGGCAACTACACGCCGCTCGACG
>JBHHXA010000041.1:0-11860 GCA_046756805.1 Acidimicrobiia bacterium | reverse complement strand
GCTTGAACCCGCCGTGCGGCATCTCGGAGACGATCGTGATGTGATCGTTGACCCATACCGTCCCCGATCGCAGACCTTTGGCCATGCGCATCGCTCGCCCTACATCGCGCGTCCAGACCGATGCGGCGAGACCGAAGTCGACGTCGTTCGCCCAGTCGAGAGCCTTGTCCTCGTCCCCCGCATCCTGCACGGTCAAGACGGGTCCGAAGACCTCGCGCTGGACGATCTCCGAGTCCTGGTCGGGCCCCACGATCAGGGACGGTTCGTAGTAGCAACCAACACCATCGAGGCGCTTGCCACCCGTCACCAGGGCGGCGCCATCCGATGCGGCCCGATCGACGTATCCGGCGACGCTTTCGAGATGCTGCGTCGATACGAGAGGCCCCATCTCGATATCGGGGTCATGCGGGTCGCCGACGCTGATCTGGTCGATCTGCTCATGGAGCGCATCGACGAGGTCGTCGTGGATGCCCGAGGTAGCGAGGACGCGGCACGGCGCCGTGCAATCCTGCCCCGAGTTGTAGAAGCCGGCTTCACGCAGCTTCTCCGCAACGGCACCGGGATCGGCATCGTCGAACACCAGGACCGGGGCCTTGCCGCCGAGCTCCAGGTGAACCCGCTTCAGGCTCTCGGACGCGGTGCGAGCGACGGCCCTTCCGGCCTCGACGCTGCCCGTGATCGAAACCATCGCGATGTCGGGATGCCCCGACATCGCTTCGCCGACCACCGAGCCGGAGCCACACACCACGTTGAGGACGCCGGGAGGAAGGACCCCATCGAGGAGTTGCGCAAGACGAACCGCAGTGAGCGGTGTGATCCCGGACGGTTTGAGGACCACCGTGTTCCCGGTGGCGAGCGCTGGTCCCAGCTTCCAGGTCGCCATGTTCAGCGGATAGTTCCAGGGTGCGATGGCCGCGATCACCCCGAGGGGGTCGCGACGGATGAACGAGGTGGCGCCGGGCCAGTATTCGCCGGCGGCCTTCCCCTCGATGTGGCGGGCGGCGCCTGCGAAGAACCGCCAGTTGTCGACGGTGAGGTCGAACTCGAAATCGACGATCGAGATCGGCTTGCCGACGTTGTCCACCTCGAGCCGTCGTAGCTCGTCGAGGTGCTCCTCGATCACGTCGGCGACGGCGAAGAGCGCCTCCGACCTCTCCCTCGGGGTCTTGTCCGCCCACTCCGGGAACGCGGCAGCGGCAGCCCCGACCGCGGCGTCTACGTCTTCGACCGTGCTCACGGGTACCGTGGCCATGGATGCGCCCGTCGCAGGGTTGGTCACCTCGGTCGTGGCGCCATCGGACGAAGGCAGCCACGAGCCTCCGATGTAGTTCAGCATGTCCATGCGACAGTTACCCCTTCGCCCGGCTCATCTCCCAGAGCCACCCATTACGTCCTTTGCGAACTCCTCGAAGACCGCCACGTAGTGGTCGATCTCGGCATCGCTGTGCATCACCGAGAGGGTCCACTGCTCGTCGGCGCCGGGCGTCATGTAGACCCCGTTCACCATGTGGTACAGCCACCCCAGGTAGTTGAGTTGGTCGTCGAAGTGCTCGACGTACGACCTGTAATCGACGACGCGTGTATCGGAGAACATGACGCAACCCTTGGATGCGACGCCGACTGCGTACGCCGCCAACCCGTATCGATCGCAGACCTCCTGGCACCCGTCGAGCACTCGTCGGCCTGTCTGGTCGAGGCGCCGGTACGCGTTCTCGTCGAGCACGCCGATCAGAGCCGCCTCGGCTGCCGCCATCGTGAGCGGATTCCCGTTGAAGGTCCCGATCTGAGCGACGGTCCCCTCGCTGATCTGGGCCATGATGTCCTCGGTACCGAGGATCGCTCCTATCGGAGTGCCACCTCCCGTTGCCTTGGCCAGGGCAACGAGATCCGGGACGACGCCGTACTTCTCCACTGCGCCCCCGGCCGCGACCGTGACGCCGGTCTTGACTTCGTCGAAGACCAGCACCACGCCGTGCCGATGTGTGATCTCGCGAACTGCCTCGAGGTAGCCCGGGCTGGGAGGAACTACGCCGATGTTCAGCATGATGGGTTCGATGATCATGGTGCCGATGTCCGGATTGGACGACAGGACGTCGTCGAGGGCGTCGGGATCGTTGAACGGTACGACCACTGTGAGATCCATGAGCGCCTGCGGGATCCCTGCCGACTGCGGGACGGAGACCGGATGAGCACGTGGTCCCATTCTCGACGGATCGGGATGGACCGAGACCATCACCGCGTCGTGGTGGCCGTGGTAGGAGCCCTCGATCTTGACCAGGGCTTCCCTGCCGGTGTAGGCCCGCGCCAGCCGAATGGCGTCCAGCGTCGCTTCGGTCCCCGAGTTCGAGAACCTGACTTTGGGAAGCCGGAATCGCCGCGACAACTCCCCGGCCACCCGGACCGCTCTCACATTGGGCGACGCAAAGTGCGTCCCCTTCGTTGCGACATCCGCGATGGCCGCTGCGATCGTGGGGTGGGCATGGCCGACGACCATTACGCCGAACCCGTTGTGGAAGTCGCTGTACTCGTTGCCGTCGAGGTCGATGATCCTCGACCCGTGGCCCTCCACGATGAAGATGGGGTGTGGCGAGTGCTCCTGGAACGAAGATGCCACCCCGGCCGGGAGCACCTCTTTGGCCTCCGCGACGAACTCAGCGGAGCTGCGGACGCGGTTGCGGAGCGCTTGCTCCATCGACTTCGTCAGGTCTTCGACGCGGTCTGGATTCACGATGGTGCGCATCCGGGCTCCAGGGTCACGCTCGTCCACGAGGTCGGGCTCTCAGATTATGTTAACTTCTAGCAGAGCAACCGAGTGATCTGCAAACAGATAGGTCCTCTGCATGTTCGATCGGCAACGCGACACGGGTGACGTCTTCGACCGCGGCGTCGCCCTCACCCTGCCGGTACCAAGAGCGGCGTGGCGGGGATCGCGATGACCGCGATCGATCGCACTCTGGACGACAAGGACCTGCAGATCATCGCGGCGCTGCAGATCAACGGACGCGCCAGCTTCGCTGAGCTGGCCGACGGCATCGATCTCAGCCAGGCCGCGATCCGCTTGCGGGTCAACCGGCTGCTCGAATCCGGCATGCTCGAAGTCGTCGCCATCACCGATCCGCTCCGCATCGGATTCAGCGTGCAAGCCATGATCGGCCTCACCGCCCACGGCGACGTCGAGGCGCTCAGCGAGAAGATCGGGCTGCTCGACGCCACCACGTACGTCGTCCTGACGGCAGGCCGATTCGACCTGCTGGTCGAGGTGCTGTGCGCAGACAACGATCACTTGCTCGAAGTGATGAGTGCGCTGCGTGCCCTCGACGGAGTTCTCTCACTCGAGGCGTACACGTACCTGAGGCTGACGAAACAGACCTATGCGTGGGGTATCCCTCCAGGCGCCAGGCATGGCGACGTCTGATCCGCTCGCCGCACCACGACCCCGCCATCCATCACTTCACGTTGCCGAGATCGATCACGACGGTCTGCGGATCCGTGAACTCGGCGAGACTGCCTCGGCCCCAACCGGTGTCGGTGCCCGCCGCACCTCCGAACGGCTGGAAGGTCTCCCAGAAGTCGGTCGAGTCGTTGATGACGACGGTGCCGGACCGCACCCGGTCGGCGTACCAGAACGCTCTCTTCAGACTCGACGTGAACACCGCCGCTTGCAGCCCGAGGTGGGTCCGGTTGGCGAGGGCGACGGCCTCCTCGTCGTCTCCCGCAGTGAGGACCGGCAGCACGGGCCCGAACGACTCCTCCTTGGACACCAGCGACTCCTCCGGCACGCGGTCGATGATGGTGAAGTCGTAATAGAGATCGGTCGGGAAGCCCGCGGCTCTTCCTCCACCCTTCAGGATGGCCGCACCGCGGTCGGCGGCATCGGCAAGGTGACTATCCATCTTGGCCGCGGTGGGCTCGTTGTTGAGCGGCCCCATATACGTGCTCTCGTCGAACGGATCGCCGAGGTGCACGTCCTCAGACGCCTTCACGGCTCGTTCGACGAACTCGTCGTGGACGGCGTCGACGACGATCACTCGCTCCGTCGCACAGCACACCTGTCCGGCGTTGAAGCGCGCCCCGTACACCGCGAGCTCGGCGGCCTCTGCGAGGTTGGCGTCCTCCGTGATGATCGTCGGACCGTTGCCGGACATCTCCATGATCGAGCGCTTGATACCCATCTGCGAGATGATGCGGCGCCCCGTCTCGGACGATCCGGTGAAGCCGATACCGTCCACGCCGGCATGGGTGACGAGCATCTCGCCGACCTCAGCACCCCCGGGGATGATCGACACCAGGCCTCGGGGGACCTCGGCTGCATCGAATGCCTCCGCCAGCTTCAACAGGGCCCACGACGTGAACTCCGGCGGCTTGACGATCACCGCGTTGCCCGTCGCGAGTGCAGGTCCGACATACTCCAACGGAATCGTGACGGGGAAGTTCCACGGCGTGACCGCCGCCCACACGCCGACCGGACGGTTGAAGGTGAACATCCGCTTGTTGCGGTCGGTCGTCGGGATCACCCTGCCTTCGAGCCGCTTGACATCCTCGGCGCTGTTCGAGAAGTACTCGTTGGCCTCGGCGATGTCGTCGAGCGACTCGGCGTGGTATGGCTTGCCCTGCTCCAGCGTCTGGATCCTGGCAATCTCGTCCACGTCCTGCTGCACGGCGTCGGCGATGCGGTGCAGGAGCTCCGCTCGCTCGAAGACCGACCAGTGGCGGAAGTCGTCCTGGGCGGCTCGGGACGACGCGACGGCACGGTCGATGTCGGCGGCCGATGGGAGGGGCACGTTTGCGATGTGCTCGCCCGTCACCGGGCTGATCAGCTCGTGGATCGCGTCCCCGGTTCCCTCCGTCCACTCACCACCGATGTAGAGCTTCAGGTCCTCGGCCATCACTCCTCCTGGTGGTGCGTCGAGTCGCGTTCAACCTACTCGCGCAGCCGGCGCAGGCGATGAAGGGGGCGCCATGGCCGCGTCGCGTAGGATCATCTCGTTGAGTCTGCGGTGAGGTGAGCGGATGGGAATCCAGGGACCGGACACGGCAGGGTGGTTTGAACGGGGCAGATCGGTCCTCGTCGGGGGCGTGTCTTCGGGATTCCGCTACTGGGGTGACGACGACACGATGGTCATCGCTCGCGGCGACGGCGCTCACGTGTACGACATGGACGGAAACCGCTATGTCGACTACCAACTCGGCTTCGGTCCGATCGTCCTCGGGCACGGCCATCCCGACATCGCTGCCGCCGTAGCTGAGGCAGCGGCCGAGGGCACGACCTTTGCGATGACGACCGCGCGCGAGATCGAGGCGGCTGAGGCCTTCAGCGACGCCGTCCCATGGGTGGAGGCGCTGCGGTTCACGAACACCGGCACCGAGGCCACCATGCACGCCATCCGGCTGGCGCGAGCCCACACCGGCCGCGAGATCATCGTGAAGTTCGAAGGCGCCTATCACGGCGCCCACGACTACGTCCTGTTCTCGACGGCGGGGGCTCCCGTGGGAAGCCTGGGCAATCGTCGCTCGCCGGTTCCGTGGCAGCAGTCATCCGGCGTGCCGGAGGCCATCCGGTCGCTCATACGCGTCGTGCCTTACAACGATCTGGAAGCGGTGGAGCGGTTGTTCCGCAGCGAGGGCCACCGCATCGCCGCGATGATCATCGAGCCGATGCTCGGTAACTTCTTCGGCGTGATGCCGGACGATGGCTATCTCGAGGGTCTCCGCCGGATCTGCGACGAATACGCCTCAGTGCTCATCTTCGACGAGGTCAAGACCGGGTTCCGCATGGGTCTTGGCGGGGCAGCCGAGGAGTTCGGCGTCGTCCCGGATCTCGGTACGTTCGCCAAGTCGATGGGCAACGGCTTTCCGGTCGCCGCGGTTGCCGGGAGGAACGATGTCATCCAGGACTGGGCTGCCGGTGGTGTCATGCAAGCGGGCACCTACAGCGGTAACGGCGTCGGGGTCGCGGCGGCCAAGGCCACGATCGACATCCTCGCCACGGGCGAGCCGTTTGCGGCGATGGAGAAGTCCGGTATGGCACTGATGCAAGGCATCGCCGGAATCCTGGCTGAGGAGGGAGTCCCGGGCCACGTCGTGGGCCCCTGGTCGATGTTCGGGATCTCACTCTCGGAGCAGGCTCCGCGGGAGTTCCGTGACTACGCCAACCACGACGAGGCCCTCTACTCCGACGTGATCATGGGCATGATCCGTCGTGGTGTCATGCCCGTCGACGACGCCCGTGAGCCATGGTTCCTGTCTGCGGCTCACTCTGCCGACGATGTCGCCCGGACGCTTGCGGCCTTCGGCGACGCCCTCCAGGAAGCCAAGAGCTGACCCAACTGCAGACGGTGTCGGCCTCGTTACAGCCGCGACGCTGCGGCCTTCACAAAGCGAATTGCCAAGACCCGACATTCGATCCTTCGGATACGCTTCGGGTACGTACATGGTGACGGATTTCAGAGTGCTCGGGGATCTCGAAGTCCACCAGGACGGGAGCTCGGTGGATCTCGGCTCACCGCGTCAAAGGGCCGTCCTGGCCCGTCTGCTCATCAGCCACGGTGACGTCATCAGCACCGACCGGTTGCTCGACGACCTCTGGTCGAGCGAGGTGCCCGATGGTGCTCGCCGCACTCTGCACGTGTATCTGTCCGGTCTCCGCAAGGCGTTCGGCACCGACAGCGCCAGACTGGAGCGCCGTGGGCCCGGGTATCGCTTCGTGGTCGAGGCCGACGAGCTCGACGCCGCACGGTTCGAGATGCTCGCGAGCGAGGGCCGCCGCGCTGCCGCCGGCAGGGACCCCGAGCGAGCCAGGGACTTGTTTGCAGAGGCTCTGGCCCAATGGAGGGGGAATGCACTGGCGGAGTTCGCGGACGAGCGCTTCGCCAGAGAAGAAGCGGTGCGCCAGCCTGATCCTCTTCGAGGAGGACTGGAAGATCTACGACTCCCTCGAGTACACGGTCGAGGACGGTGTGTTGACGTCGCTCAATCCCGGCGACGTGATCCTGGTTGGATCCGAACGAGGCGCGGTGCTTCCCAACGGCCGGGCCCTGTCCTTCGGGACGATCGGGACCGCCAACCGTGCCGCAGACCCGTACCACGTGTTGAGGAAGGTGTCGGTCGGGGACCGCGTCTTCTGGCACGGACGGTTCCTCAATGAGGAGGAGACGGAGTTTGCGGGACCGTTCCGCATCTTCCTCGGCCGCTAGGTGCGTCCTTCCGTTCGAGCACGCGTCACGAGAAGCGGGGCGGGCCCAGCGCTCGCCCCGCTCTTGCGTCCGGGAACTCCGCGGCCCCCGTGTTTGGTTCACCAGCCTGATGGAACTCCCCGCGTAGCAGCGTCGCAAGACGGGCGGCAGGATTGCTTCGGGTGGAGACTTCGTCGCGGTGGGGACGGCGCTACGACACGAGGCCGGAAGGCAGCCTTCATCCATCGGGAATCGGACAGCCCCCCACCGCCCGCCGCCGGCACGGGACTAGGTTGGAAGCCATGGCCTTCGCAGGCATGGAGCTACTGGTGAAGGCAGGCCGAGCACATCCCGCTCGGGGATCCGCACGACTCGGCGCGTGCTGAATCGGTGTGCGCCGCAATCAGAGGAGGGCACCGTGATAGAGCCGTACAACGCCGTGGGGCTCATACCGACGATGTGGGGCATCGGCGACCGGTCCGAGATCATGCGCAACATCGAGCATCAGGCCCATATCGTCAAGGCGGCCAGCTGGCTCACCAGCCTCGACCTTCCTGTGAAGCTCATCGCGTTCCCCGAGGGAGCCCTCCAGGGATTCAACGACGAGGTGCTCGACCTCGACCACGTCGAGTTCGCCAACACATGCGCCATCGACATCCCCGGTCCCGAGACCGATGCGCTCGGTGAGATCGCACGGGAGTACGACGCGTACATCATGGCCCAGGCGAAGGCTCGTCACCCCGAGTGGAACGACCGGTTCTTCAACGTGGGCTTCATCCTCGATCCCGGCGGCGAGGTCATCTTGCAGCATTACAAGACGACGCCGCTGTTCCCCGTGGAGCACTCGATGACCCCCCACGACGTGTTCGACTGGTGGGTCGACCGATACGGCAGGGACCTCGACGCCTTCTGGCCGGTAGTGGAAACGGCGATCGGCCGCATGGGGATCATGATGGCCAACGAGGGCTCGTACCCCGAGAACGCCCGGGCACTGGCCATGAACGGCGCCGAGCTGGTGTACCGGGCTTCGATCCCACTCCCAGCAGCGACGAACGACTACTTCGAGATCCAGACCCGGGCCCGCGCCCTCGACAACAACATGTACGTGCTGGCCCCGAACGTCGGCACCTACTACCTCACCGCCGACAGCGACGTGCCCATCGACACATTCGGCGGAGCTTCGATGCTCGTCGACTATCGAGGGCACGTGGTCGGTCAGCACGGCTACTCCGGTGGGTCGTCATGGCTGTGCGGGCCGGTGAACATCGAAGCGTTACGCCACCACCGCGCCGCCTCGCTGTGGACCAACTGGATGAAGGACCTCAAGACCGAGATGTACCAGTTGATCTACGAGAAGCCGATCTACCCGAAGAACCTGTACCTCGAGCGCGAGCCGTACATGCACGACGACTACCGCAAGGACATCATCGACGGCCAGGTGGCGCTCATGCACGAGCGCGACATCTGGCGCAAGCCGGCGTCGCGAGCCGACTGAACAGGCCCGCAGGGCGCCCGCTTCGACAGCGCGGTGCAGGCGCCGGTACCGTCATTCCGGCGGTCCCGAGTCCTTGGCCTTCCAACGGCGTCCGAGGATCGCCCCTTCTGCGTCGACCCGAAGCACGCTGAACCCCCGTTGGCGACCGCGTTCGAAAACCCTGGCAGAGGGATCTCGTCTCGTAGGACGGCGAATCCCTGGCAGATCGACCCCTGATACGTGATCGCCAGCACGGTGTGGCTGGCATCCCGCCCGGCGATCCGCTCCAGCGTTGCGGCGACGGGCTCGCCGCGCTCTCGTGCCGACACGCCGCCTGGTGCACGGACCTCAGGATCGGCCACGAAACGCTCCCAGACGCCCTTCGCACCCAGCTCCTGGCGGGTGACGCCCTCCCGCGCGCCAAGGTTGCCCTCAATCAGCCCATCCTCCACCACGACGGGTGGCCCAGCACGTCGGCGACCCACATCCGCGGTGTCGCGGGCCTCCCCAGCGGGCTGCTGTAGAGGGATGCGGCATGCGGGTAGCTGCGTCTCAACTCGCCGGCGAGCGCTAGCTGCGCTTGTTCGATTCCAGCAACAATCAGCGGCGAGTCCAGTCGTCCTTGATGAGCGGACACGTCTCTCGCAAAGGTCTCGGCGTGCCAGCCACGACGAGCACCGTCACGTCCCCACGGCCGACTTCTTGCTCATTCCGCGCCTCCGGAGCGGAGAGGCTACCGGTTCGACCGGATCGCACCCGGACGGCTTCTCGAGGAGCTGTCCACAGAACCCGGCTTCATCTTCATCCGGCTGGCCAGACGCGAGACGGCTTCAGCCTGCCTCGCTCGAGGTCACCGGGTCAGCTCGAGGACCCTGTCGCCCCAGGAGTGGATGGCATCCCAGTCCCGGTAGTCGCCCTCGCGGGCGCCCATCGCAGCGAAGACGATCCTCAATGCGAATCGGGTGCGAAGGTTCATCCTGCTGGCCTCGAGACCCCCCGCGACGCGGCCGACGCTCACCGGGGTGATCCGATGGGACAGGTTCTCCAGCTTGCGGGCGTACCCCAGCGTCTTCTTCTCAGCCTTCTCAGACGGTCTGGCCAACTCCCCGCACGTGAAGAAGTAGGCAACCGGCAGTTTGCTCAGCACGTCTTCGTTTGCCCTGACGAAGTCCCTTGCCTCCGACATCCAGTTGTCGTACTGAATTGCGCCGCCCACGACCACGGTGTCGTAGGCGCTCAGATCTCCCACGTCTGCGATTCGTCTCGTCTCGGCCGTCGCCCCTCCCCTGCACATGGCACTTGCGATGGCTTCTGCGACCTCGCCGGTCGTGCCGAACTGGCTGGCATACGCGACGAGGACATGCGGACCGCGCCCGGAGCCGCATGTCGACTCCGGGAACACCACCGCTTCGCCGGCCTGCGGGAACAACACTCCGGTCGCCACCGTTCCGACGGCTCCGACGGCGACGGCGGCCCCGGTCACTGTGACACCGGACTTGATGAACCTCCTTCGCGTCGTCCTCGGCGCCTGCGATGCCTCGGCCGACTGCCCGCCCCCGGACTGAACCTGTGCCCTGTTCGTCATGCAGGCAGCTCGACGAGGTCCCAGACACCCGTGGCTGCGGCGCCCCGGGCCCAGTCGGCGAATTCCCGCGGCGGCCGGCCCAGCGCCTGCTGCACGCCAGCGGTGAGGTACGAGTTGCGGCCGTCGAGTACCTCGGCGATCAGCTCGGCGAACGCCATGGCCTCTGGGTCGGGAATTCCGTGGTCGACGAGCGCCGCCGCAAACTCTTTGGCGGTGACCGGTATGTACTCCACCTCGCGATCCAGGGCGGCGCTGAGATCCGCAGCGGCCTCAGCCAGTGTGAGGAGACGAGGACCGGTCAGCTCGTACAGCTTGCCGATGTGGCGATCGTCGGTGAGTGCGGCCACAACGACGTCGGCGATGTCGTCCGCGTCGAGGAACGGTTCGGCGATGTCGTCGCCGGGCATCACGAGCGATCCGTACCGCACGGCGTCGGCGAAGATCTCGCTGAAGTTCTGGTTGAAGAACGCACACCGGACCAGGGTCCAGTCTGCGCCCGAGTCCTCCACCCTCAGCTCGGCCTGCCGGGCGCCCTCTTCGCCCCGGCCCGACAGCAGCACGAGACGCTTCACGCCCATGGCGACGGCCAGGTCTGCGAACTCGCCGACGGTGTCGGCCGCACCGGGGAAGGCGAGGTCGGGGTAGTAGACGATGTACACGGCGCCAACACCGGCCAGCGCCGGAGCCCACGTCGACTGGTCTTCCCAGTCGAACCGGGTCTCACCCGAGCGGGAAGCAGCCTTCACGGAGTGCCCGGCGGCGGTGAGCCGATCGACGACCCTTCTTCCCGTCTTGCCGCTGGCGCAGAGCACGAGGGTGGGGCGAACGCTTGATGTGGGCTCAGCATCGAGCTGGCTCATCAAGCTCGCAGTGTCGTAATACTCCCACTCCTCCGCGATTCGCCCGTCCTCGAGGCGGCTCACGACCGCCATCGGCAGCTCGATCGATGCGCCGGTGGGAGCGATGCCCATCAGGTCACCGTCGTGGGTTCCGGTCGCGACCATGGTCAGAGCGACGAGATCACCCTGAGCGATCTCGGAGGTGATCTGGGCGTGCAGATCAGAGAAAGCGGCGCGGAATCCGCCGATGAGTTGCCGAGCACCCTCGGGCCCCTCGACCTCCACGCCACCGGGTCCGTGGTAGCGGTAGTCGGGATGGATCACCTGGGTGATTGTCTCCATACGTCCCTGATTGACGACCTCGGTGACGAGCCGCTTTGCGACCGCAGCGTTGCCTGACATCTCATTCCTCCTGTCTGCTTGGTTGGTCTGTGACCTTCGTGGGTGCAGTATCAGTTCAATTCGTGAGACGTTCCATAGCTCAAATACTCAGATTCATGTGTCTTCGTCTAGAGTGTGGGAGATGGATGCACTCGTCGGTCTGCTCGACAGCCCGCGCGCCCGCGGCGCCTTCCTGCTGCGAACGGTCATGAATCCACCGTGGTCAATACGCGTCGTCGACAAGGCGCCGCTCACACTTCTGACCATTGCGAGGGGCGAGGCGTGGATCATGTCCGAACGCGGCGAAAGGCTGAGGCTCGGCCCCGGCGACGTCGCCATCGTCCGAGGCCCCGACCCATATACCGTCGCCGACAATCCGGCCAGCCCGCCCGACGTGGTGATCCACCCG
>JBHHXA010000040.1:0-11876 GCA_046756805.1 Acidimicrobiia bacterium | reverse complement strand
CAGCCCGCGTGGACACCGCTCATTCTGGCATGGGAGCCACCAACGCCGGACTTTGGGACCGGTCGCCAGAGGCCACCACGCGCTCCTCAACACCACCCGCCACCAAACCGCACCACAGCCCGCGCGGACATGACATACACCGCTCATCGTGACAAGCGGGAGACGTCGATCCGGTCACCGTAGGCGACCACCCGCTCCGCAACACCACACCCGCCACCAAACCGCACCACAGCCAGGTCAGTCCGTCTCTATCACCCGGACCGGGATCGGCTCGACGACACCGGAGCCGGCGGAAACCGGCGCAGCCGCTGGAGATGCGCTTCGGTGAGGAGCTGATCCGTCGCGAGCAGCAGAAGGCCTCCCGGAGTTTTGACGTCGGCGTCCAGCTCCATGCCCGCCTCGAGCTCGTCGAGCCCGACGGTGAGGTGGACATAGCGGGCGGTCTCTCTCGATGCGGCCTCGAGCGTGTCGATTGCTCGCATCCGGAACGGCGTCCCTCCCTGGCCTCGGAGACGCTCGATCGCCGCGGCCGGTGTCAGCGCGTTCTGGAGGAGGCCCTCGAAGGTGAGGGCTATGTTGACGAGGTGCGCACCCATGGCCTCGATGTCCTCGTCGTCGGGCGCGTCCTGGTGCAATGGCTTCGAACCTGGAGGTCGTGCCTGGTTGAGGACCATCCGCGCCACCCTCTCCAGTCGAGGAATCTTCACGAGCAGGTTGTAGGCGGACTGGGGGTGCTGATCCATCATCACGGAGTCGGTCTCGCTGAGCTTCTTTCCCCCGCGGTGTTTGGCAACGGTCTCCGGTGGCAACGCAATCGTCCCGAGCTGGCTCATCATGGCCGCCAGCTCGAACTCCCATGCGTGATCCAGAGCCATCGCGCCACAGATGTCGGCAACACGGTCACGCAAGCCGGCTGAAAGCATGTGCGTGGCAGGATCCACGAGACCCAGCACCTCGAACAGCACATCGACCGTCTGGCGAAGGGTCTCCTCGAGCAGCTCCTTCTCGGCGCTCACCAACCGGTGCTGCTCGATGCCGCTGTTGAGGACGGCTGCGAGTGCGTCCGCAGGGCACGGCTTGGAGAGGAACCGGAAGACATCGCTCTCGTTGATCGCAGCAACGATGGCGGCCAGGTCGGCCTGACCGGTGAGCATGATGCGAACCGTGTCCGGGTACAGCTCGCGCACCTTGCTGAGAAGCTGGACACCGTTCATCTCAGGCATCCGGTAGTCCGAAACGATGACGGCGTACCCGCCGTTCCCTTCAGCAGCTTCGAGTCCTTCCTTACCGCTCAACGCCGTCGTGATCTCGAAGTGCTTGCGCAGCACCCGGCGATAGCCCTCGAGGACCCGCTCCTCGTCATCCACGAGGAGCACCCTGCGGTTCACGGGTTCTCCCTCTCGTATTCGAGGTCCCATGCGACGCTGAGCCACTGCTCCTCGTGATCGCCCAACCCGGCAGCGGCGAGGTATGCCCGGTCCAGGCCGAGCGGCGCTGAGGCGTCATCGCGGTTCTCGAGCGCTACCGCGATGTGAACCGCCGCAAGCGCCGACAGCTCGGCCTCGACCGCGACGGAGGGGCGGTGATGGTATGCCACGGCCTCGACGATGTCGTCCGGCAGGCCCCACACCGCCAGCAGGTGCGCACCAACGATCGCATGATCCGCCCCGAAGGTCGCGATCTCTTGTTCTCGACCCCCACCCTCGGCGTCCACCCGCCAGAAGTCGTCGGGGCGGTTCGATGCGAACACGAGCTTCCCGCAGTCGTGGAGGAGACCTGCCAGGAACGCCGTCTTGGTGTCCGCAGAGCTTCCTCCTTCGGCGCGCATGATGGCCTCGGACATCGTCGCAACGCCGAGCGACTTGTGCCAGATGCCGTCCACCGCAGCGGCCTGCTTTCCCCCGAGCCCGGGCTGGCGGAACACGTGCGTCGTGAGAACGAGGGCCATGATCGTGTCGATCCCGAGGAGAGACACTGCCTGCCCGATGTCCGAGATGTTGTTTCGCAGCCCAAAGAACGCCGAGTTCACTATCTGGAGGATCTTGGCCGCCATGGCGGGATCTCTCCCCACGATCTTCGCAACGCGGGGCAGCGAGGGGTCGGGGCCGGCCAGCTCGTCGGACAGCTCCTGATAGAGCGTGGGCGCACTTGGAAGGCGGGTGGTCCCGGCGATGACCGCGAGCAGGTCGGGATCGGACAGCTCCTCCCGGAGGGCGCTCGCCTTCGACACGGTGTTGCGGATGATCTCCGCGTCGCACGGCTTCGCCAGGTACTGGTGGGCGACGCCTGTCGAACGCAGCGTGTCGACCTGATCGCTGTAGCCGGACAGAATGATGCGCACCACCTCGGGGTGTGCTTCGCGCACCTCTGCGAGCAACTCGATGCCGTCCATGCCCGGCATGCGCATGTCGGAGACGACAAGATCGAAACCGTTCGCGTCGAGAGCTTCGAGCGCCGCCGCACCGGAGTCGACGAAGGACATGTCCCATTGATTGTGGAACGGGCGCAGCATCCTGCGAAGCCCGGACAGGATGCGTTCCTCGTCATCGACGAACAGGATCCGACTTTTCGTCACAGGAGCACCTCGCGGCTCGTCACGGAGACAACGCTCATCCGGTCGGCCGCGAACCGCAGGCCTTAAGCCGGACGAGCCCGTCGTGCCTGACTCCGTGTCCGCACCGTCGGCTAATCTCCCCGGCGGGTCGCTAGCTCAATTTGGCAGAGCATCGGACTCTTAATCCGCAGGTTCCGGGTTCGAGTCCCGGGCGACCCACCACCCACGACCCTCTTGCGGGTGTGGCGGAATTGGTAGACGCGCCAGGTTTAGGACCTGGTGGGCATAGTCCCGTGGGGGTTCGAGTCCCTCCACCCGCACCCGCCTCGTCGCACCTTCTCGTGGTGCATCCTCTGCTCAAAGTGCCCCGGGTAGTCTCCAGCCGAGACAAGGACCGCGCCGCGCAAGTCGTCGCGTATCCGCTGGGCCCAACGCACAGCACGATCTTGGAGAGGGGGGCCGGCATGGCCGAGAAAAAGCCGATCCTGGTGGTCGACGATGACCAGACGCTGGCTCTCGGCGTCGGGCGCCGGCTGCGGCGCGAGGGCTGCGACGTCGCTCACGCCCCGGATGCCATCGCCGCAGTCAGCGCGGCCCGGCGGGAAGAGCCCGATCTCATCATCCTCGACATGGGGCTCCCGCAGGTGGCGGAATGGTGGTCCTGGAGCGGCTCCGCTCCAACTTCCAGCTCTCTGCGATCCCCGTCGTCGTCCTCACCGGGGGCGGCTCCTCGCTCCGGGAGAAGACGCTCGATGCGGGTGCTGATGCCTTCTTCGAGAAGCCGGCGTCCGAAGAGCTGTACGAGACGATCGAGAACCTTCTCGGAGATTGAGCCTCTCCCCCAGGCTTCAGCCCGCGTGGTGGATCGCCCGGCCGTCCTCGCCGAACAGATGCCAGCGGACCGCACGCAGAGTGACCTCCAGCCCGCGCTCGAGGGCCTCGCCACTTCCCCGCAGCCACAGTGTCGCCTGCCCTACCGCCAGCTCCGTGTCGACGTGGGAGCCGAATGACACCGATCGTCGCACTTCGGCCCTGATCTCACCGGTGTCCTCCACGACGAGGTCCTCGGCGCGCACTCCCATCGTGAGCCTTCGTCCGATGTGCCCGCTCAGCTCCGGCGACCAGGCACGCAACCGGAAGCCGACGCCGACGAGCCACGACCCGACCGCATCCCGCCGGACCCGGACGGGCAGCAGGTTCATGGGCCTATCTCCCAACAACTCCGCGACGAACGTCGTCGTGGGATAGCGGTACACCTCGAGCGGCGCCCCGATCTGCTGGATGGATCCTCGGTCGATCATGCACAGACGGTCGGCAATCGCCATGGCATCAGTCGGGTCGTTGGTGGCGAGCAACGTCGTCACGCCGTAGCCCTGTTGCAGCACGCGGATGTCGCGCCGGAGCCGGACCCGGGTGCCGGCGTCGACTCTGGCCAGCGGCTCGTCGAGGAGGAACACAGATGGCACCCTGATCATGGCCCTGGCAACCTGCACGAGCTGGCGATGCCCGGCTGCTAGTTCCCTGGGAAGTCTCCCGAGGACCTCCTCCAATCCAAGCGCCCGGCCTTCAGCCGTCACCCTCTCCTCTATCTCGGGGCGCGCGATGTCGCGGAGTCGCAGCGGGAAGCCGACGTTCTCCCCCGCCGTCAGGAACGGGAGAAGCGCACCGTCCTGGAACACCATCGCGATATCACGATCCTGGGTTCGCTGCTTGGTTGCATCTACACCGCCGATGAGGACCGAGCCGGACGCAGGCGCGTCGAGTCCCGCGATCGTCCGCAAGAGGGTGGTCTTGCCGGAACCGGAAGGTCCGACCACCGCGAGAAGCTCCCCGTCCCCGACGTCGAGAGACACGCCGTCGAGGGCGAGTGTGTCGCCAAGACGAACGGTCACTCCGTCGAGCACGACCGCTGCGATGAATCCGTCTCCTTGGAGGCCTGCCGCGTCCTCGGCCGGGACTAGTTACCCGAGCATCGCGGAGAACCATTCTCCACGAAGACCCGGCTTTGGTCGATGATCCCATTGAGTAAGAGGAAGACTCCCGACGATCGGAAGGAGACAAGCCATGGGCACCCCCGCACACCTCAAGGCAGCCCTGCAGCGTCTCGAAGCCCGGCGCATCCACCTCGAGCGCCAGATCGTCGTCGAGCTCGAACAGCGTTTCTTCACCGGCCCCCAACGGAAGCCCAAGTCGATCATCGCGAGCCACGACAACGGCGGGGTGACGGGGGCGAACATCGATCACGCTGCGGATGCCACCCGCAACGGAGGCCACAACACGGTGGTTTGGTACGAAGCGGACTGAGCCGCCGAGCAAGAATGGCCGTGCGCAAGGATCCCGGCTCCCCTGAGGGGGCCGGGATCTTCGGATGTGGTGCGCCGCAGCCTCGCAAAGGCTCAGGTCAGCGTCGACACCAGGGCTTCGAGGGCACGGGCCCGGTGGCTGATCGTGTTCTTCACGCCGTCCTCCATCTCGGCGAGCGTCACACCATCGACCTCGAACACGGGGTCGTAGCCGAACCCGCTCTCCCCGCGAGGACGCTCGGTGATGCGGCCCTCGAGCGTGCCGACGGCAACGAGCTCTTCCCCGTGCGTGGTGACGACGGCTACCGCGGTGCGAAACCGAGCGCTGCGAGCCGGACTGTCGCCCAACACGTCGAGCAGCAGGGCCACGTTGTCCTCGTACGTTGCATCGGGACCCGCGAAGCGAGCGGTCCGCACTCCGGGAGCTCCACCGATTGCGTCCACCTCGAGTCCCGTGTCATCGGCCAGCGCTGCAAGCCCCGTGTGCCCGACCACGGCCCGCGCCTTGAGCAGGGCATTGCCTTCGAGGGTCTCGGCGGTCTCGGGCACCGCCGGCCAGGTCCGGCCCCGCACCACGACACTCGGCAGGTCGAGTCTCGCCAGAACCTGCTCGACCTCCTTGATCTTGTCCGGGTTTCTTGAGGCTACGACGAGGTGCGACGGTGCCTGCATCAGCCGGAGCGGGCGAAGGCCTGGGCGTCGACGAGGCGGCTGATGCCGGTCCCCGCAACGTCGAGCATGTCATCGAGTTGCGCCCGCGAGAAAGGGTCACCCTCGGCCGTCCCTTGCACCTCGACGAGGTCGCCGGCGCCGGTCATCACCACGTTGCAGTCGACGTCGACCGAAACGTCCTCCTCGTAGTCGAGGTCGAGGAGTACCCCGCCTCCGGCGACGGCACCCACCGATACTGCGGCTACGTGGTCGGTGATGGGAGTGGCGGGGAGCTTGCCGTCGGCGACGAGATGGTCGAAGGCATCGGCGAGCGCCACCCACGCGCCGGTGATCGAGGCAGTGCGAGTGCCGCCGTCGGCCTGGAGAACGTCGCAATCAACGCGAGCCGTCACCTCGGGCATGGCCTCGAGGTTCACAACCGCCCGCAGGGATCGACCGATGAGCCTCTGGATCTCCTTCACCCTGCCGCCCTTCACGGCACCCCGCGACACTCGCTCCTTCCCGGAGCCGGGAAGCATCGCGTACTCGGCGGTCACCCAACCTTCCCCGCGGGCCCGCATCCAGGGCGGGACGACGAAGTCGAACGACACCGTGCACAGGACGCGGGTGCGCCCCATCGCGATGAGGACGGACCCCGGCGTCATCTCGGTGTACCCGCGCTCCAGGTTCACCTGCCGCAGCTCATCGTGGGCTCGATCGGTGCGCAAAGCGCCTCCTGCGTCGTCGTTCTCAGATATCGATTCGCATCCCGGGTTCGGCAACGAGGACCTCACCGTCGTACACGGAGGCTGCCCCGGCGATCGCCCGGTCGGCATCAAGCGTAGGCCGGAGATGGGTCAGCACGAGTCGACCGACACCCGCTGCCGCCGCGACACGGCCCGCCTGGCGCGCCGTCATGTGATGGACGTACGGCGGATCGTCGACGCCGAGCGACGCTTCGCACAACAAGAGGCCTGCGCCCGAGGCGAAGACCTCGAAATTCGGGAACGGTCCGGTGTCGCCTGAGTAAACGAGGTCCCCCCCGCCTGAGGCGAATCGCGTAACCAGCGCAGGGATCGAGTGGGTGGCAGCGGCGAAGGTGACGCCGAGAGCGCCAAAGGTCGGGGCGAGACCGGGCACTGCCTCGACGAAGCGGAGGACGTCGCGCACGGCATGGCCCACCCCGGCGTCGAGAAACCCGAAGAACCGGTCTGCGGATGCCGGAGGTGCAAGGACGTCGATGCACACCGAGCCCATCGGAGGGCCGAAGGCGAGATAGTGCGCCAGCGCGAAGAGATCCGTGCAGTGGTCGGGGTGGAGATGGCTGAGAATCACGGCATCGAGGGATGCCGGCTCCACCAACGCCGCCATCTCGCTGAAGGTACCGGGTCCGGCATCGCACCAGATCGTTGTGCCCGCGGAGCGCACGAGATAGCCGGACGCGGGCCGTCCCGGAGCCGGGTAGGTCCCGCTGGAGCCGAGCACGGTGAGTTCCAAGCCTCAGCTCCGGGTCTCGTGGATGGATCGTTCGCGCACCACGCCGTCCTGGATGGCAAACGCCCGGACGACCGCATCTGCGGATGCCAGCCCCACCACCACATAGACCCAATCGGGATCGAGAGCACCGGCCACGTCCGTGGCTGAAGGCAACGCAGCAGACCGGGGGTGGGAGTGGAAGACGCCCTTGACGTGCCAACCGTTGCGGCGGGCATGCTGCATGGCACGAAAGTGCTCCGTCGGGTCGAGGGTGAACCGGTACGGCGACCGATCGCGGTTGGAGAGGCAATACGCCATCCGGATGTCGCCCGTCGCGGGCCCGGCGAGGAGGCCACACGCCTCTTCGGGGAAGGCGAACCGGGCGTGGGAAACCATCGCCTCGCAGATCTCGCCGTGGAGTGGGATGGGGCTCGTCATGTACCGTCGTCGAGGATCGCGTCCGCCGCGGCCGCATCACTCTGAGCCACGACGAGCCGCACCCCGTAGTCGCGGAAGAACCCCGGGTTGAGACCACCCTCGTCGTCTTGCTGCACGAGCGAACTCACGCCGCCATCGGCGAGACGAGCTCTCGCCACCTCCGCCTCCCCGCGGTGGAGGAAGATCGCGATCGTCACCAGATCGGTGTGGTCCATCGACCGAGCGTACCGCCCCGCGGGCCCACCGGATGCGATACGGCGCGCAGCATCACACCGGATCACGAAGAAGCGGCTGCGTCATGCACCTGCTCCCGCCACGACCACGACACAGCTCAGATGCGTCGAGCTCGAGCACCTCCACCCCCGCTTGCCGCAGCCGCCGGTTCGTCTCCTGGTTGCGCTTGTACGCGATCACCAGCCCGGGCTCGACGGCAAGCGTGTTGTTGCCGTCGTCCCACTGCTCTCGCAGTCTTCCGATGACGTCTCCGCCGGTGGGCACGAACCGGATGCCGTCGAGGCCGAGCGCATCGGCGACTTCGGGACCGAGTCCCGAACCGGGCCGCACCGAGAGCCCGCCCGATCCGTCCCCCGTGATGACGTGGACATCGACGTGGTCGAGCAGCCCGGGGAAGACGTTGAAACAGCCGTGGTCGACCATCGTGAAGACCGTGTCGAGGTGCATCTGGGCCCGCGCCTTGCGGAGATGGACGACGATGACCCGCTCCACGGAACCTGCCTCGAGGAGCCGGCGGGCCAGGATCTCGACCGCCGCCGGTGCCGTGCGCTCCCCGATTCCCACGACCAGGGTCGCTGCGTCGAGCACGAGGATGTCGCCCCCTTCGATCGTCGCGGGGTAGCCGTCTCCCCTGCCCGCCCCGAACCACACCGGGAAGTCCGCCGTGGCGAACCGATCGTGACTCCGGTAGACCGTCTCGACGTACAACGACTCCCGCGCCCTGGCCGGAGTGGCGAGCACGTTGATGGCGAGGCCTTCGTTGACCCACGCCGCGTTGTCCCGCATGAACAGCAGGTTGGGCAGCGGCCGCAACACGTAGTGGAAACGGTCCGCCTGGAGGTCGGCGAAGAGCGGATCCACCCCGAATCGCTCCAACTCCCGCTCGAGCAAGCCGCCGACCAGGACCTCGACCACATCGGCCAGCGGAGCAGCAGTCAAGGCCTCCCCGAGTTGTTCCGCGACCCGCGGCCCGCACTGAGCTGCGCTGAAGACGCTCGCCACGCAGCCGGCGCGCACCTCCGGGTCTGCGAGTGTCTCGACCAGCAGGTCCGCGAAATAGACGACGGTGACGCCGTGGTCGCGCATCAAGCCGACGAAGGCGTCGTGCTCTTCCTGCGCGCGGTCGAGCCATAGGAGATCGTCGAAGAGCAACGCGTCCTTGTTGTCCGGGGTGATGCGTGCGATCTCGACACCGGGGCGATGGACGAGCACCTTCCGCAACTTGCCGATCTCGCTCGACACGTGGAAGGTCACAGCGTCACCTCTCGAGCCACGTCGCGGCACCGGGCTGCCGACGCCGGACCTACGAAGTCTCGCAGCAACCATTCCTGACACGTGGGAACGGCCGCATCGAGCCTTCCTGCGGCAGCCGTGGCGAGCACTGCTCCGTCGCGTGAAATGCAGCTGAGAGGTGCCTGGGCGTCCACGCTCGGCACCCTACCGATGTGCAGGGCCGGGGACAGCCGCTCCAGACGCGTGAAGACCCGGAGATACTTCGGTGAGTCTCACCGCCACGAGAGGACCTTCTCGCGGATCTCCGGGTCTCGGTGGTCCGAGTTGGAGTCGCCACCCGGCTCGCCATGTGGCGAGGAGCAGCCGTACTCCTCAAATGTCGTTCAGGAACGGCCGCTCAGCGCTCGGCCACCTCCGGGGCCCTCAAAGAACTCTCATACATTGCTTGGACCACCTCCTTTCACCGGTGCGAGGATTCTGCCACAAACCTGGATCGAGGGTTGCAACTTTCTCGCCGTTGGCAGCAGAGGCGTTGTGCGGGCCAGGTGGGAAAGCCCGTGTCACCGCGGCGTGAGCGACCCGGTGGTGTCGTTGCCGGCGGCTTGCCAGTCCGCCCAGGTCAGGTGACCGTCCCAGTACCACCATTGACCCGTCGTGTCGGTGTACTGGTACGTGTTCGATGCGAACGACGTCGTGGTCAGCACAGCGGCGTCCCCGCCACCCGTTGCCCCGCTCAGACCGGAGTCGATGATCAGGTTGTCGTGCACGTTGCCGTTCCGGACGTTCGTCGGGCCCAGGGAGCCGATGCGGGGCGCCTCGTTGAAGAACGAGATGGCGTTGAAGTTGTCGACGACCGTGTTGCCGTACACCTCGACGTCGGGCCCTGCGATGAGAATCCCCGCGTCCTTGCGGGGACTGGTGACGGAGCCGGGCACGGTCCCGTTGTTG
Organism: Acidimicrobiia bacterium; assembly: GCA_046756805.1. Classification (GTDB taxonomy): domain Bacteria; phylum Actinomycetota; class Acidimicrobiia; order Spongiisociales; family UBA5794; genus CAMYMC01. Next base: position 2,039 of record JBHHXA010000040.1, on the reverse strand, counting down.
CGCAGCGTGTTGTTCCTGATGATGGCGGCGTAGCTCTGGGCGTGGAAGATGCCGGCCCGGTAGTTGTTCTCGACGACGTTGCCCTCGTAGAGGACGTCGACGTTGTCGGCGACCGCCCACAGGCCGTGGCCGTGGTTGTCGTGGACGTGGTTCCCCCGGACGACGAGATTCGTCGTGTTCGTGAACTCCGCCCCTCCCGACCCGATGTGCATGTGCGCATCGAGGTAGTTGTTGTTCGCGATCTCGTTATCTGCCACCACCGCGCCTGTGGCTCCATCGATACGGATCGCCGTCTGTTTGTTGTGATGGAGGTTGCAACGCTCCACGACTCCACCATCAGTCAGCACGATCCCGACATTGTCGGTGTGGTGGATCTCACAGTCCGAGACTGTCCAGCCGCTGCCGTCGGTGTGGATGGCTCCCTCGTTGTGCGCAGGGTCGTAGCCCGTGATCTCGACTCCGCTGATGGTGACGTTGTCGACTGCGGGCGGCCCTTTTGAGGCGAAGGCGTGGACGTACTGGCCTTGCCCGTCGAGGAGTGCTCCGGGAGCGCCGACGAAGGTCTGGCCGGGCTTCGGGGACACCGACTGCCGGGGATGAAGACCGGCTTCGAGGTAGAGAGCGGCGCCCGGCGGCAGCGAGTTGACGGTGGCCTGAATCGAGGCTCCCGCCGGTACCACGGCGTCGAATCCCGGGGGGATCACGACGGGAGCGGGTCCGTCCGGCGTGGGAGGCGGTGCGGGCAGGGCGAGGGCGCGCGACATGAAGGAGGCCATCTGCTCTCGAGTCACCACATCCGTGCCACAGAAGCGGTCGTTCGTCGGAGGGTTGCAACCCGCGGTGATACCTGCTTCTGCAAACGAGTTGATGCTCGTCTCGAAGATCGAATCGTCGTCATCGACGAAGTGGTCGGTCGGCGTACCGGGAAGGGCGAGCGCCCGATCGAGGAACGCCGCCATCTGCTCCCTGGTCACCGGACGGTCGGGACAGTAGGTCGTGCCGTCGCCGCATCCACGGGTGATCCCCGATGCCGCGAGCGCGTTGATGTTGGCCTCGAAGATCGAGTCGGCGTCGTCGCTGAAGAAGTCGGTCCCGCTCGGAGGAAGGCCGAGCGCCCGCACCAGGAACGCGGCCATCTGGCCTCTCGTCACCGGCCGGGTGGGGCAGAACAGATCGTTCGCCGGCGGGTTGCAGCCCCTGGTGATACCGGCATGTGCCAGTTTTGCGATGTTCGTCCTGTGGATGCTGCCGCCGGTGTCGTCGAACGATCCAGCAGCCCTACCTCCGCAGCCGATCCGCTCGCTGCTCAGCCGCAGCTCGTCGATGTCGACACTGAGTGTCGCGGGTGCGGGGTCGACCCCGCCGTAGTAGGTGTCGAACCAGAAGCTCTTGACGCCGAGCGCAGCGTCGCCGGCTCCGCGGAACATGAAGTCGTGTTGGGCGAAGGCGAGCTTCTCGTCGACCCAACCCGTCATCGTGCCGTCTGCGACTCCGGGTGTGTTCATCGAGACGTGGCCTTCTACGCAGTACCAGGACCCGTGGCGCAGCTCTGCGGGAGCGGTGTCCCAGAGCAGCAGATCTCCCTGGTCGGCGATCTGTCCGCGGTGGTAGACGTAGAAGCCGATCTGGGTGTAGTCGGCATCGCGCGACGTGTAGGTCGGTGAGAAGAGCATCCGACCCGACCAGCCGGGCTGCGAATCCGAGGGCTTGATGTTGTTGCGGGCGCTCCCGCTGTAGAGGCCGCCAAAGCCCGGGAGCTTCCCCCGTCCATGGTTGACGTAGTCTGCCGGGAAGCGCAGGTAGTAGCGGAAGTACAGAGCCTGCGGGTCGGAGAACCCGTGGTCGCCGAACTGCCAGTGAGCTGCGGAACCGAAGTGGGAACGGGCAGGCATGGTGACCCGGACCGCAGAACCGTCCGCACCGTCGTTGATCTTCGCGAGACGGTTCCTCGAGCCGATGGTGGCGTCGTGCCAGCCTTCGGTCCACACGCCGGGCTCCTCGGCAAAGCCCTCGTCGAGGTAGTCGGTGCCGACGGCGCC
>JBHHXA010000039.1:0-12050 GCA_046756805.1 Acidimicrobiia bacterium | reverse complement strand
GGCCCGGCTCCGTCGCGCCAGATACGGCGTCGTTCCCGCCCGGGTGCTGGCCGGCGCCGTTGCCGCTCGTTGCGGCGTTCCCGTATTCGACCTCCTGCGGCCGACGCTGTGGTGGCCGCGACATGCGTCGCGGGACCCGGAGCGAAGATCCGCCCCGCGGTTCCTGGCCGTTGCCCCGGCACCCCGCGGGGTGTGGCTCGTCGACGACGTGGTGAGAACCGGCTCGACGTTCGATGCGGCGATGAGGGTCCTCGGCTCACGTGTTCTGGAGGGGCTCGTAGCAACCGCCCCGGGTACAATGGACGTGCCGGCGTGGCGTCCTCCGGGAAGGCTGCACAGCGGTGAGACCGCAGACAGAGTGGTTTGACCTCAGACAGCGTCCCGCGCGCGACCCCACGCCAGTCCGACCCGCACTGCGATGCCGCAGGCGGGTTCTTTGGTATTCCGGTTGCCCCCGACGAAGGGAGATGCAGTGGACGTTCGGGTGCATGGGAAGAACATGCAGGTTGCGGAGTCGGTGCGTGCGCTAGCCACAGACAAGGTGTTGCATGCAGCGAGGATCCTCGACGTCATCTCGGCAGCGGACGTCGAGTTCGTCGAGGAGCACAACCCCAGGATCGCCGCGCGATTTCTCGTGGAGATCACGTCCCGAGCACACGGGCACACCGTGCGCGCCCAAGGTACGGCCCACGATGATCGAAGCGCTCTCGACATCGCCATCGACAGGTTCGAACGCCAGCTTCGCAAGCTCAAGGAGCGGATGATCCAGCGCTCGAGGAAAGCGACGAACAAACAACTCAATCCGCGTGACATCGCCACCGATGAAGAGGGAGATGAAGGCCCTCGCATTGTGAGGAACAAGCGCTTTGCGATGCGGCCCATGACGCCTGAGGAGGCAGCGCTGGAGATGGAGATGCTCGGCCACGACTTCTTCTTCTTCCTCGACGCCTCGAGTGGCATGCACTGTGTGCTGTATCACCGCCGTGACGGATCACTAGGACTGATCGAACCCGAATGACGAAACTGCTGGTCGTCGATGACGTTCCTCTCTTCCGGGCCGGCCTGGTGTCCGCCCTACGCGATGCGGGCTATGAGGTGCTCGGAGAGGCGGACAACGCCGAGAGTGCGGTAGCCGAAGCAGAATCCCTCCAACCGGACGTCGTGCTTCTCGACGTCCTCATGCCCGGCATGTCCGGGTTGGAGGTCGTCGAGAAGGTCTCCGCGGTCGCCCCCTCGTCTCACGTCATCCTCCTCACCGGCAGCGAATCCGAAGAGGACATGCTCGTGGCGCTGAAGTCGGGAGCTCGTGGGTACGTCGTCAAGGACACACCGTTCCCCAAGCTGGTGGACTCGATTGCCGCAGTGGCTGCGGGTGGGGCTGCTCTCTCGCCGGTCATGGCGGGCAAGCTGTTCGATGTGTGCAAGCAGCTGTTGCGCCATCAGGAGCTGCTCCAGGCCAGGAAGCCCACGCTCACGGGCCGCGAGATCGAGGTGCTCCAGCTCGTGGCCGGTGGGATGACGAGCCGCGAGATCGGCGATGCCCTCTACATCAGCGAGAACACGGTCAAGAATCACATCCGCAACATCCTCGACAAGTTGGGCCTTCACTCCCGGAACGAGGCGGTGCTGTATGCGGTCCGGGAGAATCTCATCTCGATCGGCTGACGAGTGACGGTGCGCGCGGACGTTGACCGCCAGGGCGACTTCACTCTTCAGCTTCTCGATGCCCTCGGCACCGCGTGGTCGACCTTCGGTCTGTACCCGGACCCGGTGAACCAGCCGGCATTCGTGCGTGCCGTCGAGATGCTGGGTGCCGAGATCGTGCCCCCGCTCGTCGTCCTGATCGGTCCCGGCACCTTTCTCGACGGTGAGGAAGAAGTCGTCACGAGACGCGATGGCTCGGATCGACTCGCCAGGGAACTGTTTCTTCACGACGTCGAGGCGCTGCGCATCAGCGGATCGATGACTTCCTCCGACCTCCTCAAGCTCTTCCGCACGATCGCACGGGACGACGAGGAGGTCCGTCACGACGGCGGGATCTCGGAAGTCGTCGCGGAGCACGGAAAGCTCGGCATCGAGGTCTTCGAGCGCGGCCTGCTGGTGCTCGCCGACTCCCTGGCCGAGGAGGACCCGAGCGCTGCCCTCGCCGCTCTCATGTCTGAGGTCGAGGGGATGTCGCAGGCCGCTGCCGCGGCCAACCGTGGAGCCGAGCCCCAGGAGATCGCTGAGTTGCTCGACGACGAGATCGAAGGGGACCCGGCCGACGCCGCTCCAGAGCAGATGGTGCAGTCCTTCCTGGGTGGCCTCGCCGAATTGCACGGCCACGCTGCACCCTTCGCCGAGACCGATCTCGGGATCGCGGGACCACTTCGAGAAGGGGCAAGTGATCCGTGGAAGGGCTTCCGGTCGTTCCTCGAAGCCTTCTTCCACCTCCCCCGGCCCGCTCAGCTGCTCGTGCTCGAGGGTGTGCTGGCGGACCCCGATGCGATTCAGCACCAGCTCTTCCTCGACCAGCTCTCAGGCGCGGACCTCACCGACTTCCTCCCCGCGCTCTCCGAGGGCGCAGAGGAGGCACTCACGACGTACGCGGTGGCAGTCGGTGGTGAAGCCTGGCGCCCCGGCGAAGGGAGGAGCGGCCTCACGTCGGCGGGTGTCGTCCTTTCAGCGCGTAAGGCCGTGGCGGCTCGCATCGGTGGAGTTCTGGCGAGCGCAACGTCCGATCGATTTGCCGCCGAGGAGCTCCTCGTCGGTCTCCGAGCGTCGGTGACCGGCGCTCCGGACGACTTCGCTCTCGGAACGGGTGTCCTGCGGGGTCTCCTCGAGTGCGAGGACAGACCCGAGCGCTTCTCCCGGGTGCTGCGGGTGTGGACGGGGAGAGTGTCCAGGCACCTCCGCAACGGCGAGTGGCAGAGAGGCAACGACCTCCTCGATGCGGTGCTCGAGGATCCGCCATATGTGGAGCAACGCGACTCCGACGTGCGTGAAGCGCTGGGTCGGATCGCGGGCAGGGAGACGCTGGGTCTCCTCATGGAGCGGGAACGCGGATCACACCCCTCCGACGAGGCGCTGCGGCTCATGGAAACCATGGGCTCGGCGGTGGTGCCGCATCTAGTCGAACTCCTCGTCCGCGAAGAGGACGGCCAGACACGTCGTCTCCTCACAGAGCTGCTGGCGCACGCTGCGAGACGCGAGCCCCATTCGCTCGACCCCCATCTCATCGGCCAGCCGTGGTTCCTGGTCCGCAACCTGGCGACCGTGCTGGCGAAAACCGGGAGAATGGCGGCGGTCCCCGGGCTGCAACGCCTCGCCACACACGAAGACCACCGGGTACGGGTGGAAGTGCTGCGGGGCCTCGTGCGCATCCAGGGCGAACGAGCCGCGGCGACCGTCGTGCGCATGCTCGAGGATCCCAACGAGCGGGTGCGCCACACCGCAGCCACGCTGGCAAGGGCGACAGACTCCGCGACGCTCGACCGCATGCTGGGGCGGGAGCTCGAGGAAGGCAGGCTCGCACCGGACGTGGCAGTGGTCGTCGTGCGCATCCTCGCCGGCCGGTCGTCCTCCGAGGCGAGGGCGGTGGTGGCCGCGCTGGCGAAACGCAAGCTGGCGCTCAAGGGAGCGAATCGTGCCGTCCGGGACGCGGCCCGCAGGGCTCTCGAAGAGGCAGCCCGATGAACGAGGGTCTCTCCGCGTCCTTTCTCAAGAGGCTGCGGCGCCTGGTGCGTCAGGTGGGCCTCTTCCCCACAGGCCACCCGCTGACCCAGGAGGCTACGACGGCGGCGGCCGATGCGGCCGGGGACCTCGTGGCCGAGGACGGCGAAGCCATGGTGACCATCCTCGAGAACGCGTTCTATCACAACCGGGAGCTGCTCCCACACACCTCGCTCGAGTACCACGTCCTCATGCGGGAGATGCAGGCGAGGGGCGTCGAGTCCATCAAGCTCGAACGCCCGGTGTCGTCACAGGACCTGCTGGACCTCGCAGCCTTCATTTCCGGTGACAGCGACGATCTTCCCGCGGACGGCACGATCTCGCTCAACGAGGTGCTGCTCACATCGAGCGATGCGACGAGCTCCCCCATGTCGGGCCTGCGTACGTCGTATCGGGGCTCGCTCGATGCGCTTCGGGCCGTCACGGGCGCCATGGCGAGCAGGGGGTCGATCGAGTTGAGCGGCGTCGTCGAAGCGGTCGAGGGGCTGTTCGAGACGTCCGTCGCCCAGGGCAATGCGTCGCTGCTGCTGTCGACGGTCAAGAGTCATGACGAATACACCTTCTTCCACTCCGTCAACACCTGCATAGTGTCTCTGGCCCTGGGACGGATGTTCGGCGTCGAGAAGGACGACCTCATCCCGGTCGGTGTCGGTGCGGTGCTGCACGACATCGGGAAGGTCGCCGTGTCGACCACCGTGCTCAACTATCCGGGCCGCCTCAGCAACGAGCAGTGGAAGGAGATCACGATTCATCCCCAGGAAGGTGCGCTCGCCATCATGTCGGCAGGTGGAACGGGGAGCGAGATCGCGGCAACGGTGGCCTTCGAGCATCATGCGAGATACGACGGAACCGGGTATCCCAGGGTGACGAGGGACGGGAGGCCTCACATCCTGTCGCGGGCAGTGGCGATTTCCGACACCTACGACGCCATCACCACGAGGCGGAGCTATCGAAGGGCAGAGACGCCGCAGCGAGCTCTCCAGGTGCTGCTCTCGAACGCAGGGACCCACTACGACCCGAACCTCGTTCGCGTCTTCATCAGGATGATGGGCCTCTACCCGCCGGGTTCCATCCTCAGGATGGATGACGGGCGGATCACCGTCGTGACCGCTCCGTCACCAGAGCTCGATGCTCCTCTCCCGACACTTCTCGTCCGCGACCCGTCGGGAGCCGACATCGAGCCCGAGCCGCTGCTCGTCGATCCCGCCCGTGTGGTGGACCAACTCCTCCCACAGTCGGTCGGTATCGATCCCGCATCGCTGCTCGAGAGCCTCGGTGAGACCGACGCTGCGGTCTAGCCTCGCCGACGAGGGTGTTCTCACAGCTCTCCTCCCTACCTAAGATTCCTTCCTGATGTCTGTCTTCACGAAAGTCCTCAAGATCGGTGAGGGCAAGAAGCTGAAGGAACTCCAAGGTCTCGCCCGGCAGGTCAACGCCCTCGAGCCCGAGATCGAACCGCTCGACGACGATGCGTTGCGAGCCAAGACGACGGAGTTCCGGCAGCGGCTTGCCAACGGCGCCCCCCTCGACGACATCGAGGTCGAGGGCTTCGCGGTGGTGCGCGAAGCGGCACGTCGCACGCTCGGCCAGCGGCACTTCGATGTCCAGGTCATCGGTGGTGGAGCCCTCAACAGGGGCAACATCGCCGAGATGCGCACCGGTGAGGGCAAGACCCTCGCTTCCACCATGCCGTGCTACCTCAACGGCGTGGCGGGCAATGGAGTCCACGTGGTGACGGTCAACGACTACCTGGCCAAGCGTGACGCGGAGTGGATGGGGACTGTCCACCGTTTCCTCGGCCTCGACGTCGGGCTCATCCAGTCGTACATGAACCCGCAAGAACGAAAGCCTGCGTACGCCGCCGACATCACCTACGGCACGAACAACGAATTCGGGTTCGACTACCTCCGGGACAACATGGCGATGCGGCTCGAGGACATGGTGCAGCGTGGCCATGCGTACGCCATCATCGATGAGGTCGACTCCATTCTCGTCGATGAGGCGAGGACGCCCCTCATCATCAGCGGCAGGGTCGGTGAGACCGGCAAGTGGTACCGGGACTTCGCACGTATCGCACAGCGGCTCCGCGCCGAGGTGCACTACGAGGTGGACGAGAAGAAACGGCAAGTCATCACCACGGAGGCCGGTGTCGCCCAGGTCGAGCAGATCCTGGGTCTCGACAACATGTACGACTTCGCCAACGTCGACCTCATCCATCATCTCGACGTCGCCCTCAAGGCGAAGGAGCTCTACGAGAGAGACGTCGAGTACCTCATCAAGGGCGGCGAGGTCAAGATCGTCGACGAGTTCACGGGAAGGGTGCTCGACGGCCGGCGCTACTCCGAGGGGCTCCACCAGGCGATCGAGGCCAAAGAGGGCGTGAAGATCAAGGAGGAGAACCAGACGCTGGCCACGATCACGTTCCAGAACTACTTCCGTCTCTACGACAAGCTGGCGGGCATGACCGGCACCGCCGTCACCGAGGCCGGGGAGTTCAAGGAGATCTACGGCCTGGACGTCGTCGAGGTGCCCACGAACGCCGAGGTCGTGCGGATGGATCAGGCCGACCTCGTCTACATCGACGAGGATGCCAAGTTCGATGCCCTGGTCGAGGACATCGTCGAGCGTCACGAGTACGGCCAGCCCGTGCTGGTCGGGACGGTGTCGATCGAGAAGTCGGAGCGGCTTGCGATGCTCCTCAAACGACGGGGCGTGCCGCATCAGGTGCTCAATGCCAAGCACCACGAGCAGGAGGCCACGATCATCGCCCAGGCCGGGCAGTTCGGCGCCGTCACCGTGGCAACGAACATGGCGGGCCGCGGTGTCGACATCATGCTGGGCGGGAACCCGGAGGAGCTCGCAAAGCAAGCCGTTCGCAAGCTCGGCGTCGAGGCAGACGCTCCCGAGTACGCCGGGGCGTTCGAGTCCTCGTTCCAGCGCTTCACGGCCGAGACGGCGGTCGAGGGCGACAAGATCCTCGAGCTCGGTGGGCTCTACGTGCTGGGCACCGAGCGCCACGAGTCGCGTCGAATCGACAACCAGCTCCGCGGCCGATCGGGCCGGCAAGGCGACCCCGGCGAGTCGAGGTTCTATCTCTCCCTCGAGGACGACCTCATGCGTCGCTTCGCCCACGACAAGGTGAAGTCGATCATGACCCGACTCAAGATCCCGCGCGACGTGCCCATCGAGCACTCCATGGTGACGAAGGCCATCGAGCGGGCCCAGAGCCAGGTCGAGGCGCAGAACTTCGAGATCCGGAAGAACGTCCTCAAGTACGACGAGGTCATGGATACCCAGCGGAAGATCATCTATCAGTGGAGAAACCAGGTCCTCCACGGTGGTGACGCCTCCTCCCTCATCGGGGAATGGCGCGACGAGGTGATCGAGGATCTGATCCTCGACGCCACCGAAGACGTCGACCCCGCAGAGTGGGCCTGGAACGACATCACGACTGGTATCACGACCGTCTATCCGACGAAGCTGGGCAAGGCCGCCTTCGACGACGCGGATAACGCGGTCGAGGCGGACGTCGTGCTCGCCTTCCAGGAGGAAGCCGAATCCGCCTACGAAGCCAGGGAAGAGGAGATCGGCGCCAAGATCCTGCGCCAGCTCGAGCGCAACGTCGTCATGTCGATCATCGACACGAAGTGGCGGGAGCACCTCGCCGAGATGGACTACCTCCGGGCCGGCATCGGTCTGCGCGCCATGGGACAGAAGGATCCCCTCGTCGAGTATCAGCGTGAGGGGTTCGATCTGTTCTCCGGGCTCGTCGATGCGGTGAAGCTCGACAGCATCCGGTATCTCTTTCACGTCAAGGTCGTCCAACAGGAGCAGCCGCAACAGGCCCGCAGCGTCCAGACGAACTCACCTGGAGCCACGACCAAGGGGAGGACGGTCCGTCACAAGGATGGCAAGATCGGCAGGAACGTCGCCTGCCCGTGCGGCTCGGGCAAGAAGTACAAGCATTGTCACGGGCGCCCCGGTGCGGAGCCGCTGACCGGTTGACCTCTTCCCGGCTCATGTTTGCGGCAGCAGCTGCAACAGCGGCGGTCCTCGTCGCTGCGGCGTGTGGTGGGTCGGATACGGCGGACACGGGCGGCGGCGCGATCGTACCGCTCGATCGCGACGCGTACGTCGCCGCGCTGCTCAACAGCGATGGCTCCTTCTGGCGGAGGGTGGACGCGGTGAACCTTGGTATCGCCGAGGCCGATGTCGACCCTTCGTCCTTCGTCGTGGGAGGCACCATGGGCGCCGAGCTCACGCGTTACTTCGACGCGCTGGCGGGATTCGCTCCTCCCGACGAGCTCGCCGCCGCCCACGCCTCCTACCTCTCTGCGATGGACGACATGGCGTCGGCGCTTGCCATCGTGGCGACCGTCGGCGGGGACGCTCCCTTTCCCTCTCTGATCGCGACGCACCCTGCGTTGATCGCACAGCTGGAGTCGGCCACGGCGAGGCTCGGCGCCGCCTGCGCCGATCTCGCGACCCCTCTCGGTCTGTCTCTCGACGCCGCCGGGATTCGTTGCGAGAACTGGGACTGAGCCGCCGGGACGGTCCGTCTCGGGGCTCTCTGCTGCGGTTACCATCCGCGGCGTATGAACGACAGCGACCCCCGCGCCCTCATCAAGGAGCTCGCCTCCCGGCTCGACGATGCCAGGAGGTTCCTTTGACGTCGATTCCAAGAGCGCGGATCTCGAGGAGCTGAGGGAGCAGGCCTCTGCACCCGACCTGTGGGACGACCAGGAGCGCGCCCTCGAACTCACCCGGAAGCTCGCGAGGTACGAGAGGACCGTCGGCCACGTCACAGACCTCGACCAACAACTCGAGGACGCCGAGACGCTGCTCGATCTCGCGGACGAGGAGGGCGACGGATCGGCTATGAGCGAGGTCGTCGCAGAGCTCGCAGAACTCGAGTCCACGCTGGCCGAGCTGGAGCGGGAGACGCTCTATTTCACCGAATACGACGACCATCCGGCGATCGTGTCCATTCACGCCGGTGCGGGCGGGGTGGATGCTCAGGACTGGGCGGAGATGATGCTCCGGATGTACACGAGATACCTGGAGCGGTCCGACTTCGCCGTGGAGCTCGACGAGGTCCAGCCGGGGGACGAGGCGGGTATCAAGTCGGCGACGATGACGGTGCGCGGAGAGCATGCGTATGCAACGTTCGAGTCGGAGCGCGGCGTCCACCGCCTGGTGCGGATCAGCCCGTTCGATGCGAACGCGAGACGGCACACGTCGTTCGCCGGCGTCGACGTGATCCCCGAGGTGGAGGATGCCGAGATCGAGATCGAGGCTGACGATCTCCGGATCGACACCTACCGGTCCCAGGGTGCGGGTGGCCAGCACGTGAACACATCTGACTCTGCGGTGCGGATCACGCATCTGCCGACCGGCATCGTCGTTGCCTGCCAGAACGAGCGGTCGCAGCTGCAGAACAAGAACCGGGCGATGCAGATCCTGAAGGCCCGGCTTGCGGAGCATGTTCGACAGGAGAAGGCGCAGGAGCTGGCTTAGATCCGCGGCGAGCAGACGGAGGCGGTGTGGGGACGCCAGATCCGCTCCTACGTGCTCCAGCCGTATCAGATGGTCAAGGATCTGAGAACCGACGTCGAGGTGGGCAACGTGCACGGTGTGCTCGACGGCGATATCACGGTGTTCGTCGATGCCTACCTCCAGTGGCGTCGCAGCCGTGCCGAAGGTATGTGAAGCCGGCGCCCGCCGCTTCTCTTCGTGAACCGAGTGGACACCCGGAGCACACATCGTGGAGGAACTCAGCCCGAGCCGCGGGAAGCGTCCCGAATCCCGTAGGTCCGGATTTCGCGCTCTCGGGGTGAGCCTGGTCGCGCTCCTCGCGGTGTTCCTCGTCGCCGAGGTCACGGCGCGGCGTGCTACCGCATCCGTCCCCGAGGACTGGGGTGTCGAGCGGATCGGGTTCAAGGTGGACCAGATCACCACGATCGACCAGGTCACGGTCGTGTTCGCCGGGGACTCGATGGCCGAGGTCGGTCTCGACCCCGACCGGTTCACGATGCTCACAGGCTCGCCCGCCTACAACGCGGCGCTGACGGCAGCGCCGCCGCGGGTCTGGGCGCTGTGGACGGGGGAGTACGTCCTCCCGGAACTCGTCCCCGACATCGTGGTGGTCGGCATCGGGAGCTTCTCGATGAATGACGCCCAGGAGATCAGACCCCGGCTCCTCGAGTCGTACCTCGGTTCGCCCGAACGCCGCGACTACGTCGGTGAGGACGTGGGTCTCATCCAGGAGCTGTTGCAGGAGTCTGCGCTGTACCGGCATCGCACAGCGTTGCGATCGCCGGAGGAGTGGGCGGGGCGCGGTGCGCCGACGATCAGCCCGTCCGGCCGGGAACTGGCAACGAGCGATGTTGCGTACATCGTCACGGAAGGCTACGAGCGGCGTCTCACCCAAGACGCTCTTGCCGGGTACACCGCCGGGGGTCCCGATCTCCGGGCGGTGGAGTCGCTCGTTGCCGGCGTGGAAGCTGCGGGTGCCAGGCCGGTCATCGTCGTGATGCCGATCGTGGCGGCCGATCACATACCGATGCACCCCAGGGGGGCGGCGGATCACGCTCAGTTCGACCGTCTCGTAGACGTTCTGGAAGAGAACCGGGTCACGGTGCTGCGTCCCCCGGCGGCGCTGTTCCCCGCCGAGGTGTTCGCCGACCCCATCCACCTCAACCGGCACGGCACCGAGCGTCTGACCGATTGGGTGGCCGCCGCGCTGTCCGGCCCGGAGATGGGCGAAGGGTCCGGCTGACATGGTCTTCAACTCGTACGAGTTCGCCGTCTTCTTCGCTGCGGTCCTCGCCCTCTACTGGTCTCTCCCGAAGCGGTACCAGAACCCCGTGCTCCTGGTGGCGTCGTACGTGTTCTACGGCGCCTGGGACTGGCGGTTCCTCGGCCTCATCTGGCTATCGACGATCACCGACTTCCTGGTGGCGAGACGGATCGAGACCACCGCGGCGCCGCCGCTCCGGCGACGGCTCCTCCTCCTGTCCGTGATGGTCAACCTGGGCATCCTCGGAGCGTTCAAGTACGCAGGGTTCTTCGTGGAGTCGTTTGCAGGGCTGTTGGATGGTCTCGGCTTGGCAGCAAACAGGCCTGTGCTCGACGTGGTGCTGCCCGTCGGCATCTCGTTCTACACGTTCCAGACGCTGGGTTACACCATCGACGTGTTCAAGGGTCGGCTCCCCGCAGAGAGACGCCTCGGAGTGTTCGCCCTCTATGTCGCGTTCTTCCCCCAGCTCGTGGCAGGACCCATCGAGCGGGCGCGACGGCTCCTTCCCCAGCTCGGAGCCCCGAGAACTGCGCCCTCGACCGAGCGGATCACGGAAGGTGCCGGGCTCATCGTCATCGGGCTCTTCAAAAAGGTCGTCATCGCGGACGGATTGGCTCCCATCGTCAACGACGTGTTCGCGGATGCGGGCAGCGCGTCAGGTCTCGCGCTCCTGTTCGGCGTGTACGCCTTTGCGCTCCAGATCTACGGAGACTTCTCCGGCTACAGCTCGATCGCAAGGGGGACGGCGAAGCTTCTGAACATCGAGCTGATGGTGAACTTCCGACAGCCGTACCTGTCGAAGAACATCACCGAGTTCTGGCGCACGTGGCACATTTCGCTGTCGACGTGGCTGCGGGACTATCTCTACATCCCGCTCGGAGGCAACCGCACCGGGGTGAGCAGGACCTATCGCAACCTCATGGCAACGATGCTCCTGGGAGGGCTCTGGCACGGGGCGTCGTGGACGTTCGTCGTGTGGGGCGGGCTCCACGGCCTGTACCTGGCCGTGCACCGCAGCAGGGGAAGGCGTGACCGGCCGGTAGAGCCGAGGCCGTTCGGGGTCGGTGACGTCCTGCCTGCGCTCGCGACGTTCCATCTTGTGGGGCTGGCCTGGATCTTCTTCAGGGCAGAGACGTTCAGCCAGGCATTCGAGGTTCTGCGGGGTATCGCCGGCTGGCGGGAAGGCTCGGTGGGCTTCGAGGCGTTCTGGCTCGTCCTAGTGCTCGGTGCCGCCTCCTTGTTCCTCGACCTCGCTCAGCGCAACGGGCGGTCGGCGACCATCCTCCCGCCGCTGGCCCCTGCAACCAGGGGGGCATTCGTCGGGCTCGTGCTGGTGGCGGTACTGGTGTTCTCGGGCGAGACGCCCGTGCCGTTCATCTACTTCCAGTTCTGAGCTCCGCCACCCGAGCGTGCTTTGTCTAGAGGGGGAGCGGGTTTACCATGCCGCCGGCGGCGGAGGGGGCCTAACTGGGCACAGCGCACGCAGCTGCCCGAGAGGTGAACCAACCCGAATGATCCGTCTCGAGAACGTCACGAAGAC
>JBHHXA010000038.1:0-12178 GCA_046756805.1 Acidimicrobiia bacterium | reverse complement strand
CACCATGCGTGCGCCGGGGATGACGATGCTGCGCATGCCCGTGTTCGTGTGGATGGCGCTCGTGGTGGCCTTCCTCCTCATCTTCTCGCTTCCCGCGGTCACGATCGGGCTGTTCCAGCTCTTCATCGACCGCAACTTCGGCGGGCTGTTCTACGCGGCGCAAGCCGGTGCAGACCCGCTGCTGTGGCAGCACCTCTTCTGGGTGTTCGGCCACCCCGAGGTCTACGTCCTCATCCTGCCCGCCATGGGCATCGTGTCGGAGGTCCTCCCCGTGTTCTCCCGCAAGCCGCTCTTCGGGTACCCGTTCGTGGTGTTCTCGGGCGCGGCCATCGGCTTCATCGGCTTCGGAGTGTGGTCGCACCACATGTTCACCTCGGGCTTGGGACCGATCGCAGAAGCCGGGTTCAGCGTCGCGACGATGATCATCGCCGTACCGACCGGAGTGAAGATCTTCAACTGGATCGGGACGACCTGGGGCGGTCGGATCCGTTTCTCCACACCGATGCTCTTCTCGCTCGGCTTCATCGCGATGTTCGTCATCGGCGGGCTGTCCGGAGTCACGCACTCGATCGTCCCCTCGGACACCCAGCAGCACGACACGTACTACGTTGTCGCGCACTTCCACTACGTCTTGTTCGGCGGCGCCCTGTTCGGGTACGTCGCGGGCGTGTACTACTGGTTCCCGAAGTGGACGGGCCGCATGCTCGGGGAGCGCCTCGGCAAGCTTCACTTCTGGCTGATGCTCATCGGCTTCAACCTGACGTTCGGACCGATGCACATCCTGGGGCTCAACGGGCAGCCGCGACGGACGTATCGCTACGGTGAGAATCTCGGCTGGGACTTCTGGAACCAGATGGCCACCATCGGGAGCTTCATCATCCTGGTGGCGTTCCTCGTGTTTGCGTGGAACATCTTCCGGACCCACTTCCTGCGCCGCGGCACGCCTGCCGGGAGGGACCCCTGGGATGGACGGACGCTGGAATGGACTACAGAGTCGCCACCACCCGTCCACAACTTCGACGAGGTTCCCCACGTCAGGTCCCTGGATGACTTCTGGCACCGCAAGTACACAGAGGACGGCGAGGGGAGAGCTGTGCGGATGCCCGACGTGTCCGGAGGGGCGCTCGCCGTAGACACGGATCTCGGAGGCGAGGACGACGAGACACCGGACATCCACATGCCTTCAGCCTCCTACTACCCGGCCCTGAGCTCGGTCGGGCTCACCGTCACCGGCGCCGGATTCGTCTATCTGGGCTGGGGTTGGATCGTCGTGGGCATCGGTGGGCTCATCTCGATGTGGGGTTTGTTCGGCTGGTCGCTCGAGCCCGTCACGAAGGAGCACTGACCGTGTCCACCGCACCCCTGGCAGACAGCATGCCCGCTCCTTCAGACGCCGAGCATCACGACGTGCGGCCCGTGCGGAAGACGGCGATGTGGGTCTTCCTCGGGTCGGAGTGCATCTTCTTCGGCGCGATGATCTCCACGTTCCTGCTGTACCGGAACGCGACGAACGGCGGCGTAGGCTCAGAGGCCTTCAACATCCCGTTCACGTCGGCTTCGTCGTTCGTGCTGCTGATGAGCTCGCTGACGATGGTGCTGGCCCACACCGCGTTCTACAAGGCGGACATGCGCCAGATGCGGGTGTGGCTGGCCGCAACCGCATTGCTGGGGACGACTTTCCTGGCAGGTCAGATCTTCGAGTTCACCGAGTTCGTCCGTGAGGGGCTCACATTGCCCTCCAGCCCGTTCGGCTCTGCCTTCTTCATGCTCACGGGTTTCCACGGCGCCCACGTCGCCGTCGGAGTGATTCTGCTGAGCGCCATGTTCATCCTCTCACTCAGCGGGAGGCTCTACGACGACCGCGGTCTCAACGTCGAGCTCATCGGTCTCTACTGGCACTTCGTCGACATCGTCTGGATCGTCATCTTCACCGTCGTCTACCTGCTCCAGCAGCCATGACGACACAACGCGCTCACCCCACTCCACGGACGTATTGGCTGATCGCGGCCGTGTTGGCCGTGATCACGGCAGCAGAGGTCACCGTGCCGCAAATTTCTGCATTCGACGGCACGCCCCGGGTCCTGCTGTTGTTCGCCCTGGCCGGGGTCAAGTTTGCGGCCGTGGTTGCGTTCTTCATGCACCTGAAGTTCGACAAGCCGCTGTACCGCAACCTGTTCCTCATCGGACTGTTCGGGGCGATTCCGATCTACGTCGTGGTGCTGCTGACCTTCTCGGCCCTCTAGTGGCTCCCGCCCTCGCCATGGCTGCGGCGGAAGTCGGCGATGTCACGGCCTGGCATTCCCACCTCGACGTCTTCGGTGTCGTCATCGCTCTCGTCGTTGCCTACGAATACGGTTTGCGCACCCTCCGTGCTCGCTATGCCCCCCGGGGTGAGCCTGCGATCACCCGCAGCAGACGATTTGCGTACTACGCCGGTGTGGGTCTGCTGTTCATCGTCTCGAGCTGGCCGATCCACGACATCGGAGACCGGAGCCTCTTCCTGTTCCACATGGTCGAGCATCTGACGATCGCTCTCGCCGTGCCTCCACTGCTCATCTGGGGCACACCGTGGTGGCTCCTACGAGCGCTGCTGAGACCCGTGCTGCCGGTCCTCGAGATCCTCACCAAGCCGTTCGTTGCGCTCTTCGTCTTCAACGCCGTCCTCGGCCTTCTCCACGTCCCCGCCGTGGTGGAGCTCATGCTCACCTCGGGGCTCTTCCACTTCGCTCTGCACGCTGCACTGTTCGTCACCGCGGTGCTGATGTGGTTCCCCGTGCTCAACCCCATCCCGGACCTGCCCCGGCTCGCTCCCTTCCCCAAGATGGGGTACCTGTTCTTGCAGTCGCTCGTGCCGACGATCCCTGCGTCGTTCCTCACGCTCGGCGACACGGCGCTGTATCCCATCTACGAGACCTTCCCCCGGTTGTGGGGCATCTCGCCGCACACCGACCAGGTGCTCGCCGGTCTCGTGATGAAGATCGGCGGTGGGCTGGCTCTTTGGAGCGCGATCGCGGCGGTCTTCTTCCGCTGGTATGCCGAAGAGCAGCGGGTCGACCGCCCGACCGTCGGGGAGCCGCAACGATGAGAGTCCGCCTCGGTGTCCTGCTCGCCGGTGCCGTCCTCGCGGCCTCGTGTGGCGGCAGCGACAACGGTGCGGCGAAGGGCGTCATCATCGATCTGACGGGTGACATCACCAACGTCGAGTCCTTCACCCTGCGGCTCAGCGACGGAAGCGACCTCACGTTCGAACCGTCGCCGGGGATACTGTTCCACGGCTCGGCCCCGCTCGGTCATCTCCGTGACCACCTGCGAAACGGGGAGCCGGTCGAGGTGCGCTACCGGACCCTCGACGACGGCACGCTCGTCGCCTTCGAGGTCGGCGACTGAACCGAGGCCTGCGGCGTCGACTCGGAGCTAGCTGCGTTCCGCCCTGTCCCATGGCCGGTAGGCGAGCAGCGCGGCTCCGAACAACACCATCGCGGCGACGATGCCGAATGCGGCGACCGCCAGCGCCCCCTCGAGCTCGAGGAGCAGAAGCGCCAGACCGATGGCGATCGCGGCAACGACGACGGCGCCCATCGTGGGACCACCTACGGCCCGCATCATCTCCCCCATCGCCGCAGATCCGGATGAGGGCCAGGCTTCGCCGCCGAGCCTGAGGAACTCGGGACTGGCGAACGCGTGCACACCGCCGGCAGACACGGCCCCGGCCACGGCCCCCGCGATGAGGACCACGATGGCCAGACGGAAGACCGATACGGTCACGACCCCGGCGTCGATGTCTGCGAGGGCGGCGAGCCCGGAGCGGGCCGCCACATAGCCTCCGGCGGCGGAGAGGACCGCGGCCGCGGGGAAGACATAGCCGATCGGGATCACCCTGCGGTCGGACACAGACTCACGCACGGTGGCATGGACGACCGCCGCAATGGCGAGACCGCCGATGACGGAGGCGATGATTACGGCTGCGTAGAGCCCGCCGCTCGACACGACGAATTCGGCCCTGCCGGCCACTCCTTCGTCGGCCGACTCGACGCCCACGACGGACGCCAGGGACGTACGGCTGGTCCAGAACGCGAGAGACACGAGTGCGAGAAACCCGCCCGCAAGGGCGCCGTGGAACGTGGCACGGGCTCGTGTGATCATCTCGTCGTGTGCTCTCCGGTGGACGCTGCCGGGCGATGATAGTGGGAGGCGCCGGCGGTCCCGTGCCGGCGCCGCTCGAGGCTCCGGCCCCGCTCAGACGGCGGGGAACAATGCGCAGGCGTCCGGTGAGTAGATCCCGCGGACGAACCCGTCGGCCTCGGGTGAGGACACCGGGCCCCACAGCAGGAGGTTGTCGGTGTTCCTGCTCCGGAGCTCGAAGACGTCTCCGAGCTCAGGGTCGGTGAGGATCGTGACCTTGAACGCCTCGTAGATCTGCAGGAGCTGGCGTACCGAGTTCCCCGCGGCCAGACCGGACAGCGTCTCCAGATTCGCCGACGGGTGAGAGAGACCGCCGTAGGCGAGGTCGAGGCGATACCCGGCGAAGGTCTCCGTGCCGTCGCTATCGATCACCACTATCAACGCGAGCGCTCCGAACCGGACGATGCGCTCGGTGTCACCGGCACAGGCCCCGAACGCTCCGGTCGAGATCACGGGTCCGCTGTCCTCGTCGGGCTCCCCGAAGCTGGCCACGAACCTGCCGACGGCCTCGCCCGCAGACGACCCGAGCAGGATGGGGCCGATCGCGTCGACGGCGAGCTTGAGGTCGCCGACCTCGAGGGCCGAGCCCGTTGCCTCATATGGCTCGAACGATGCCGTTGCGGTGACGGTGGTGCCGGGCACAGATGTGGTGGTCGTCTCGTCGCCGGGCGGCGAGGTGACGGGTGTGCCGCCGTCCTCTGGCGCTTCGGTCGTCGTCACGGTCGTGACGGTGGCCGCGTCGGGCTCGTCGGCGTCGTCGCGCAAGAACTCGAATGCAGCGATGCTGAGCACGACGAGCAACAGCAGGACGATGAGTCCCGTCAGCAAGGGTGAGCGGGGTGGTGTGGCGATGGGGACGGTCGGATCCTCGAGACGGGGAATGACCTCGCCACCGGTGAGATCCTCGAGATCCTCGTAGGGATCCGAGCGCTCAGGGTCGAAGGGCTCGAACGGGTCGTCTGGATCGAATGTGTCCGTCATGTTTCCTGCCGCGAGCGGACCCGTATCTTATGCGTCGGGACGCCGCGAGCCCTGTTTCACACGGGTTCTGCATACATCTCGGGGAAGATCTCCCTGATGAGCTCTGCGAATCCTGTCGTCGG
This sequence comes from Acidimicrobiia bacterium, assembly GCA_046756805.1. Classification (GTDB taxonomy): domain Bacteria; phylum Actinomycetota; class Acidimicrobiia; order Spongiisociales; family UBA5794; genus CAMYMC01. The sequence goes on along the minus strand of JBHHXA010000038.1, from coordinate 6,893 downwards.
CAGGAGGACCTTGGCGCCCTCGGGCGTCGTGTGGTTCCGGACCGGGATCTCGATGCGGGTCACGGCCTCGGGTTCGAGGCCGCGCATGCTCCACGCCAACGAGACCGCATCGGTCACTCCCAGGTGGTCATCTAGCGTGAAGGCCTTCGACACGCTGCGGACGATGCCGGAGAGGTCTGCGGGTGAGTCGAACGCCTTCAGCTTCGAGAGCATCTCGAGGATCACGTCCTGCTGGCGCCGGTTGCGCGTGAGGTCGTTCACACCCGACATCGTGCGCCATGCCCCGTCACGAAGCTCCTGCGTATGCCGGCTTCGCACCCATGCCAGTGCCTGCGCTCCGCCGGCGCTGGTGCAACCGGCTGGGAGGTCGAGTTCCGCTCTCCAATCTCGGACAGGATGCTCGACACATATCTCGACGCCGCCGACCTCGTCGATGATCCGCTCGAACCCGTTGAAACCGAAAAGAGCGAAGTGGTCGACGGGGACGCCGGTGAAGTCCTCGACGGCGAGAGCGAGCAGCGTGGGCCCGTTCACCTCGGCGCCACACCCGTTCAGGGTCGCGTTCAGTCTCGTGAACGACTCGGTGCACCGGTTGGGGAGGTAGAGATCCCGGGGGAGCGACACCAGTACCGGGCCATCACCGCGGCCGAGGAGCGCCAGGATGATCGTGTCAGCCCTGTTGCCCCCTTCGTCCGAGCCCACGACGAGGAACGAGGTCAACACCTCCTCTTCGGCAACCACGACGACCTGGGGCGGGGCGGTCACTACGACGGTGGCCTCCTCGGGGATGTCCTCCTCGACGATCCCTCCGGGTGGCAGCGGCAGCACCGCTTCGGCGGCGGCCACATCGAGGGTGTCACGCTCGACGGCGAGCCACGAGGACCACAGCTGATACCCGGTCCATGCACCGAACACGAGGACGGATAACACTGAGGTCGTCAGCCAGCGCTTGATCATCCGCCGCCATGGCGGGCTGGGGTGGACCCGATCCGCGCCCGCTCGGTTGACGATGTGGGCGACGACCGGTGCCCCCACCTCTGCGAGCCGCTCCCGAGCCACCGCGACCGCGGTTCGGTCGCCACGCTCGGCGATGACGAGCACGGACCCGTCCGCGTGGGCAGCGAGAGAAGCCGCGGCTCCGTTCCAGTCGAGCGGCGGGACATCGATGAGCAGGAGGTCGGCGTGCTCGCTGATCTTGTCGATGGCGTCGGCGAGGTGGGTGCCGCGTAGGGTGTCCGGGTCGGCAACGCCCGGCTCTCCCGCCGGGATGAAGGGGATCGTCGTGTCCGGGCTCAATGCCCACATCCGGGAGGCGGTGGCCAGGTTCGCGTTCCCGCAAGCGAGGTCGGAGAGCCCCGGAGCATGCCCGGTGCCCCCGAATCGGGAGAGGCCCGACCCGCTGAAGTCACCATCGACGAGCACCACCCGCCTCCCGGCCTGTGTCGACGAGATGGCGATGTTGAGTGCGATGGTGCTCGCTCCCTGCCCGGGCGCCGGACTCGAGACGAGAAGGACCTGCCCTCGCGTCACAGCTTCGAGCTGCTCGGCTGCCTCCCGGTAGGCCGCTGCAGTCGGCGATTCCGGGTCCGTCAGCGTCGGTGTCGGCAGCCTTCCATCTACCGGAATCGATCCGAGCCTGGGCTCCACGACGAGGTCTGCGAGCCTGTCGCGTCGCACGAAACGTATCCACGCCACCCAGACAGCTGCCGAGACACCTCCGGCGCCGAGGGCGGCCGCGGCCACGCCCGGGTAGCTGCCCCACCACGACGACAGCGCGAAGAAGACCACTACGCCCAGAGAGACGGAGATCAGGTTCGGAAGCGTGATGATGCGGCGACGACGGGTGGTGACCATCTACCTGCTCATCCTCGTGGTCGAGCCCGGCAACCCGGTACCGGGTGCCTGACCGGGCATTGTATCGAGATGAAGGTAGTGCGGGTCGGTCCCTGCGTCACTGCGTCGGGAAGGGACCGCCGTCGCAGGGCCGCGGGGAGGCGATGAGCTCGACCGTGGCGGGCTCATCGCTGGAGAGCAAGCCCCAGAGCAGCGTGCGCTCGTCCGTCGAACGAAGCACCAGGAACCCGCTCTCGCCGTCGATCTCCTGAAACGCGACGATCGATCGCTGGTAGGCGGCCTCGATCGCACTCGTCGTGTCGCCGAGTCCGATGCCGGAGAGCGATCGCATCCCCTCGGTCGGATGTGGCGCCGAGCCTTGCTCCGGTGCGGCGAGGCGGTAGCCGGCGAGGACCTCGGTCCCGCTGCTGTTACGGAAGATGGCGGTGAACGGTCCCCACACGAGGGCGCGACCTTCGTCGGTGGGACAGAGTCCCATGTTCTCGCCCACGCTGAAGTAGGTATCAGGCTGCCCGAGGCTCGCAGCGAGGACGCCGGCGGCATCGGCGGCTCCGTCGCCGAACGCGATCGGTCCCAACTCGGAGGCGGCGAGGCTGAGGTCGCTCACTGCGATGGGATCGCCGCTCACCGGTATCGGGGCCAGGGTCGTCGTCGTGACGGGCGGGATGGTCGTCGTGGTGGTCGGCGGGATGGTCGTGGTGGTGGTCGTCGTCGTAGGCCGCGTCGTGGCTATCGCAGCAGTGGTGGTGGTGATCGGTGCCGTGACGATCTCGTCACCCGTCCGCGACAGAAGGGAGGCGAAGACGATGCCGTAGACCGCAAGCACGACGAGGGCGATCCCGACCGGTATCCACCACCGGATCGGCCTGTGATCGAGGTCCACCTGGTCGGCGCCTTGGTCCGCGAATTCAGGTGCCGTGTCGGGCTCCCTGCTGGTTTTGCCGGCCCCGATCTGCGTCTCCTCCCCGGCATCGGAGCCTGCTGCTGGCGCCGCAGAGCCTCCGGTGTCGCTCGAAGAGGTGACGGAGGCATCTGCGAGCAACCTGCCTCGTGTGGGTGCTTCCTCCTCGAGAGGTGCCTCAGCGACGCGGCGGTCCGCCCACGGCCGCCCACAGACCGCGCACCGGTCTTCGGAGACCGGTCGCTCGGTGCCGCAGTAGACGCACGCGCCTGAAGGAGGATCTTGCACAGCGCGAGTAGCTTACGCGCGACCCGTTCTCACGAGGCGCCATTCTCGAGGCTGTCCCTCAGGTCCGCAGGTACCGCCGTCGGCAGATCGCAGGTGAGGTTCTTGCACACGAACGCCACGGCGTGATCCAGACCCCCGCTGCGGCCCTGGAGGAGAGGAATGGCAGCGTCTGGTCCTGCCGCCGGGGCGAGAACGCAGTCCGGCCGGAACGTCTCCCAGACGACGGCCTCCAGCGGCGCCCGATCTCGAGGGTCGCCCACGATCGCGACCTCCTTGATGCCGCTCGCTGCCGTTGCCAGCACCGCCACCAGATGACCGGCTGCCCCAGGGTGCTGTTCGACCAGGCGGGCCGCCGCCCGGGAGACGCCTTCGGCGGCCTCGAGCAGCGCGGGTTCGGCCGTATAGGCTGCGAGCGTGTGCAGCGCCTCCGCCGCGAGGGCGTTGTCTGAGGGCGTCGGGTTGTCCATGAGGTTCTTGGGTCGAGCGATGAGCTGATCAGCATCGACTCCTGTGGCGAAGAAGCCGCCGTCCTGATCCGAGAAGAGGCGCAACATCTCCTGTACCAGGCGTTCCGCGTCGTGGTACCACTCGGTCTCCCCGGTTGCCTGGAACAGGGCGAAGAGCCCGCACGCCATGGCGGCGTGATCGTCGCAGAACGCCGGACCCGAGACCGAGCCGTCTCGCCACGAGCGCTGCAGCCTCCCTTCGATCGTGAGGTCCTTGCGCACGAAGCGGCCGATTTCCCTTCCTGCCTCGATGTATCGGTCGTCACCAAGGATGGCCCCGGCTTCGGCGAGGGCCCGGAGCGCGAGCCCGTTCCAGGCCGCGACCACCTTCTCGTCCCTTCCGGGCCGCACTCTTCGGTCACGGACGCCGAGCAGTGCCGTCCTGATCCGCGTCTCCGCCGCAGTCAGGGAACCGGGACTCGTATCGAGCCGGTTCGCGACTGCCGCAGGGTCTTCGGTGCGGTGGAGGATGTTGCTTCCCTCGAAGTTCCCGCGTTCGGTTGCGCCGAAGAGCACGCTCGCAGTCGACACATCGTCGCCGAGCACGGCGGTGAGGTCCGCCCACGACCACACGTAGAACTTGCCCTCTTCGCCCTCGGAGTCCGCATCCTCCGCGGAGAACAGCCCGCCGCCCGGGTGCCGCATGTCGCGCAGCAGGTACTCGAGGGTCTCGATCGCCACGATCCGGTAGCGGTCGACTCCGGTGAGTTGCCACGCTCGCAGATACACCCGGGCCAGGAGAGCGTTGTCATAGAGCATCTTCTCGAAGTGCGGGACCAGCCAGATGCGATCCACCGCGTAACGCGAGAAGCCGCCACCGAGATGGTCGTAGATTCCCCCAGCCGCCATGTGATCCAGGGCGAGCCGCAACATCTCCTCCGCCCTGATCCGGGTCGAGTCATCCGGGGCGAGGGCCATCGCTCGCAACAGCACCTCGAGGTTGGGCGCTTGCGGGAACTTCGGCGCGCTCCCGAATCCGCCGTGCTCACGATCGAACGAGGTGGCGAGGCCGTCCACGGCAGACACCAGCAGGTCAATCGCGGGTGGTGCGGTGGCCGGGGGCAGGGTCGCTCGTACCGCTTCGGTGAGCCGCTCGGCCTGCTGCTCGATCGCCGGTCGCTGTTCTTGCCACGCAGCCTCGATCCTCGTCACCATCTGCATGAAGCTCGGGAAGGAGCCCCGGGGCTCCTTGGGGAAGTACGTCCCCGCAAAGAAGGGTTCACCACCGGGCGTGAGGAAGACGGTCATCGGCCAGCCTCCCTGACCGGTCATGGCCTGGACCGCATCCATGTACACGCGATCCACGTCCGGCCGCTCCTCGCGATCGACCTTCACGTTGACGAAGTGGGCGTTCATGAACGCTGCGGTTGCCTCGTCCTCGAAGGACTCGTGCGCCATCACGTGACACCAGTGACATGCCGAGTATCCGACGCTCAGCAGGATGGGCACGTCACGGCGAGAGGCCTCACGGTGTGCCTCCTCGCCCCACTCGTACCAGTCGACAGGATTGTCGGCGTGCTGCTGGAGATACGGCGATGTGGCGCCGGCGAGTCGGTTGGGCATGGAGGGAACCGTAGAGCCTCCCATGGGCGTTGATCACGCGTCAGGATTGACCCATGCCCCCCGAAAAAGGGGGGTTCACAAAGCCGCAGCGATATGTGATATTGGGGCGGAGCCCCTCTTTGTGATTAGTTTCACAACGTCCAGAACGGCACCGGGTCAGGCGTGAATCCTTCTCGTCCGGTGTGGGACTCCGGCGACGGAGCAAGACGGGCTGTTTCGACGACGACGGAGGACTGCAACAGATGGCCAGCAAGGCGCGCGACAAGGTGCTCGACCGAGCATTGCGCGAGCGGCAGGAGGCCAAGGAGCGCCTCGACCGCGACACGTTGACGCGTTCGCGTCGCGACCGCGACAAGAACAAGCTCACCGACGAGCGGGGTCGCCTCACCACCGACCTCGTCAGCCAGTACCTCACCGCGATCGGCGAGTACGAGCTCCTCACCGCCGAGAAGGAAGTCGACTACGCCCAGAAGATCGAGGCCGGCCAGGATGCCGAGGCCAGGCTCGAGGCGGGGGAATTCAAGGACCGCACTGCGCAAATCGCCTTGCGACGCAAGATCCGGCACGGCCGCGAGGCCAAAGATGCCTTCCTTACCGCAAACCTCAGGCTCGTCGTGGCGAACGCCCGTCGCTACGCCAACACGTCGGGCATCGACTTCCTGGACCTGATCCAGGAGGGCAACCTCGGTCTCATCCGCGCCGTCGAGAAGTTCGACTGGCGCAAGGGATTCAAGTTCTCCACATACGCCACCTGGTGGATTCGTCAGGCGATCACCCGTGCGATCGCAGACAAGTCCCGGACGGTGCGGATCCCCGTCCACCTCCACGACACCCTCGCCGCCGTCAGGGCCGCCCAGGCGAGCCTCAAGGCCGAGCTGGGACGAGAGCCCCGGCCCGAGGAGATCGCTGAAGAGGCAGGCGTGAACGTCGACAAGGTCGAGCTGGCCCTCGGCGTCGCCGACACGGTCTCGCTGGAGCAGCCCGTCGGCGAAGACGGTGCCCAGCTCGGTGATTTCATCGAGGACGAAGACGCCGTCGATCCCGTCCGCGTGACCGAAGAGCTCGACATCGCCGACAGTCTCAGGAAGTCGATCGAGAGGCTCCCCGATCGCGAGGGCCGGATCCTCGCACTCCGGTACGGCTTCTACGACGGCGTGCCCCGCACGCTCGAGGAGATCGGCGAGGAGTTCAACCTCACCCGGGAGCGCATCCGCCAGCTCGAGAAGCTTGCTCTGTGCCGGCTCCGCCACCCCTCCTTCGGGATCCGCGAACAAGACCTCCTCTGACGTCGGGCGCACGCCGCCCCTTTCCTGCGCGGGTCGCGGATCGCTATCGTCGTTGGCGGAGGTGTCTGCGTGAAGCTGCAAGCACTGGTCGGTGGTGCTGCCGAAGTCATCGGGTCCGAAGCGACGCTCACGGAAGCCGCGGAGCGGATGATGGACCGCGAGGTCGACTGTCTCGCCGTCGTGGAAGGCCGCGAAGTCGCAGGCATCGTCACCGAGTACGACATCGTCTCTGCGGTCGCAGCCGACGTGGACCCGGACGAAGCCACCGTGTCGGTCTGGATGACCGAGTCCCCGGACACCGTCCCTCCCACCCTCACCGTTCGCGAGGCGGCGATCTGGCTTCTGGAGACCGGTTACCGCCACCTACCGGTGATGGACGAGGGCGAGCTGCTCGGCGTGATCTCGATCAAGGACGTGCTCTGGGCTCTGGTGGAGTCCGAGTAGCCGGCCGCCCCCGGACCGTGACGATCAGAGAACGGTTTCGAGACGCCTGTT
>JBHHXA010000037.1:0-12425 GCA_046756805.1 Acidimicrobiia bacterium | reverse complement strand
CGGAGCTGATCGAGCTCGTCGGCCTCGACGAGAAGGCCGATGTCCGGATCAAGACGCTCTCCGGTGGTCAGTGCAGACGACTGGAACTGGCACTGGGAATGGTGGGCGACCCCGACCTGCTGTTCCTCGACGAGCCGACCACCGGCTTCGACCCGTCCGCACGCCGTCAGGCGTGGAAGGTCATCTCGAACCTGACGGCGTTGGGGAAGACCGTGTTGCTGACGACTCATTACATGGACGAGGCCCAGCACCTCGCCGACCGGGTTGCGATCATCGATCGCGGTTCCATCGTCGCCCACGGAACGCCGGACGAGCTCGGCGGCCGTACCGCTGCCGCCACCGTCGTGTCCTTCAGGCTTGTCGCACCGACGGACCTCGCGTCGATCCCCGGACCCCCGGTGATGGCAGGGGATCGTTTCGAGATCGCCACCGACGAGCCGACCCGGACGTTGCACGAGCTGACGGGATGGGCCATCGACCGTGGCGTGGAGCTGGAAGACCTCGAGTTGGGACGGCCTTCCCTCGAGGATGTCTACTTGGAGCTGACGGAGCGATCTGACGATGGCTGAACGGCGTCGCAAGGACCTCCGGTTGGTCTGGCAGCAAATCCGCTACCAGAACTTGATCTTCTGGCGGACGCCCGTCGCTGCATTCTTCACGCTCGTGTTTCCGCTGATGTTCCTCGTCATCTTCGGTGTCGTCTTCGGCAACGATCTCATCGACGAGCTCGGGGTGACGCTCGGCCAGTACTACGCACCCGCCCTCGCCGTGTTCGGGGCTGCGTCCGCTACCTACACCAACCTCGCCATCCAGACCGCGATCGCAAGGGACGAGGGCATCCTGAAACGGGTGCGGGGGACACCCCTGCCCGCGTGGATCTACGTCGCAGGCCGCGTCGGCTCCGGCGTGTACATCGCCGCCATCGCCGTGGTCATCATGCTGGCGTTCGGTTGGATCGCCTACGACCTGCGGATCTATGCCGCCGCCGTCCCCTCTCTCGTGGTCACCTTCCTCTTCGGCGTCGCCTGCTTTGCCGCGCTGGGGCTGCTGGTCGCGGCGCTGGCACCGTCGGGAGACGCCACTCCTGCCATCGCAAACGCCACCCTGCTGCCCCTGGCGTTCATCTCGGGGATCTTCTTCGTCTCCGGCCCCGACGAACCTGCCATCCTCAGGGCGATCGCCGGCGTCTTTCCGCTGCGGCCGTTCGGGCTGGCGTTTCGGGACGGGTTCGATCCCCTCGTGGCCACCAGCGCCGGATGGCTCGACCAGATGCACTGGCCCGAGCTCGGCGTCATGGCGCTGTGGATGGTGGGTGGGGCACTGCTCGCGGCGCGGTTCTTCACGTGGGAACCCCGCGCGGGCGGCGAGAGGCAGCCCAAGACCGTGGTGGAGGCCTCTCCGGCCTCCTGAGCACGCTCAGCGAGTCTCGATACCGACGCCGAGAAGCGTGTCCCTGCGGAGCACCCGCGACCCCCGAACCAGACCGAGTGTGGCGAGGACCCACATCACGACTCCGAATACGAACGCTCCCAGCGTGGGGTCGACCACGACGCCGCTCGAGACCGCGTACGACCCCAAGATGATCGGCAGCGAGACGAGGGTCGCGGCCTGTTGCGCCGCAACGGTGCTCTGCACCCTGCCCGAGACACGCACGATCACGGAGATGGCGACGGCCAGGAACGGTGGCATCACCCAGAAGATGAGCACCCACCACCCCGTCGTGGGGAAGAACCATCCCCCGAACAACGGCCCGACGCGCAGATTGACGATGAGCGAGTACACGGCGAAGCCCCCGAGCGCAGCCATGAAGCCGGGGATGAGCGAGGCGATGATCTTGCCGACGTAGATCTCCCGCTCCGTCAGCGGGGAATGCGCCAGGAACTCGCCCGTGCCCCGTTCTCTCTCCCCGACGATCGAGGACGCCGCGACGGCGGAGGAGATCGTCAGGGGCACAACGATCGCGATGGGGGCGATGAGGTACACGGCGAGGGCGTACGCACCCCTTGCCCGTGGCGTGTCTCCCACGAGGTTGTCAGACACCGCACCGGGCAGCGTCGCCAGCACATCGGAGATGCGGTTGACGATCTCGAGGTCTCGCTGCACCGTCACGATGCTGAGCAGCACCGCAGGCATGAAGACGAAGAAGATCCCGGACAGGAACAACAACGGCATCCAGTAGTCGCGACTGAGCAGCAGACGCCGCAAGTCGATCCTGGCGACGATCCAGGCGCGAGACCAGCTCACGGGGCTCTCCCGGGACTCTGCGTCTCCTCACGGCGCTGCGTCTCGTCACGCATCTGCCGTTGCATCTCGAAGTAGAGCGTCTCGAGACTTGCTTCCTGCGGTTCGACCCTGGTGAGGCGGGCTCCATCGGCCACCGCCCTCGCCACGAGATCGGGGAGCACGGCGAGGCTCTCGAGTCGCAGATGCAGCGCACCGTTCCACGAAGCGGAGACGACTCCCGGTTGATGCTCGAGCGGACCGAGCAGTGATCGGTCCTGGGCGTCGATTACGACGATCGGCTCGCCCAGGTAGCGGGCGGCCAGCTCTCCGGGCTTGCCTGCTGCTCGTGCCGTTCCCGCACCCATGAGCACCACCTGGTCTGCGATCCCCTCCGCCTCGTGCAACAGGTGAGTGCACATCACGATCGTTCTTCCCCGCCCCGCCAGGTCGCGGATGAGGTCGAGGACGGCGCGAGCCGATTCCGGGTCGAGGCCTGCGGTGGGCTCATCGAGGAGGAGCACATCGGGGTCGTGGAGGACGGCTCGGGCCAGCGCCAGCCGTGTCCGCATCCCGGTCGAATAGCCGCCGACCTTGAGCCGTAGTGCGTGATCGATACCGAACCGCGCCGCAGCCTCGTGGATCGAGGTGCGTGCCACCCGGTAGATGTCTGCGGCGAACCGCAGGTTCTCCGCACCCGTGAGCTGGTCGTACAACGCCGGCTTCGGTGGGACGACCCCGCACCGCAGACGAAGGTCCTCTCCGGCGTCCAGCGGGTCCATGCCGAGGACGCGAATAGCACCTGCATCTGCGCTCAGGGCTCCCGTGATGAGGCGCACGGTGGTGGTCTTGCCGGCGCCGTTGGGGCCGAGCAGCACCGCCACCGAGCCCGGTGGGATCGCGAGATCGAGCCGATCGACCGCGCGTACGTCTCCGAAGGCTCTGCTCACCGCGTCGAGGTGGATTGCGTCGGTCCCCATCCCAGAGGTCATCGTCGGCACCGTACACCCGCTGTAGGCCTAGTCCTCTCGGGGAAGCGTCCCGGCGAGGGCGGTGTCGCACGGTGAGACAATGGCGGCATGTGTGGCCGCTTCGTCCAGGCGCATGATGCTCGTGAGTACGCGGAGTTCTTCGACGTGGACCAGGTGGCCGCTGAGCTGCCCCCCTCCTACAACGTTGCACCGACTGATGCGGTGTATGCGATTGCCGAACACGAGAAGCAGCGTCTGCTCGGGACCTTTCGCTGGGGTCTTCTCCCGTTCTGGGCGAAGGATCGGAAGATCGCTGCCCGCAACATCAACGCCAGGGTCGAGACGGCCGCACAGAAGCCCGCCTTTCGCGAGTCGTTTGCCAGGAGGCGGTGCATCGTTCCTGCCGACGGCTTCTACGAGTGGCAGCCGAAGGAGAAGGGAAAGCTGCCTCACTACATCTTCGGGGCACACGGCGAGCCGCTCGCCCTCGCAGGCTTGTGGGCGAGCTGGAAGGATCGAGAGACCGGCGAGCGCCTCCGGACCTGCACGATCCTCACCGGAACACCCAACGACCTGGTCGAGCCCGTCCACGACCGGATGCCGGTGATCCTCGCCAGGGACGTATGGGCGGCGTGGCTCGATCCGGGACAGAACGACCCGGGCCCGCTGCGGGCCATGCTCGACGTGTATCCGTCTGCCGCGCTCGGGATGCATCCGGTCTCGACGCTGGTCAACAAAGTCCAGAACAACGTGCCGGAGCTCATCGTGAGGCTGGAGACGCCGGCAGCCGACCCGGGCTGACTGGGGCCATCCCGGCTCTCGGCTTAGGGTGCGGCCGAAGCGACTCATCACCCATCAAGGAGCGGAGTTCCCGTGACACAAGACGCCTCGACGGCAACCGCCATCCTCCGCGACGAGCACCAGCTCATCCTCCAGGTAGCGGGTGTCCTCGACGCGATCGTCTCGGACGGCGCGACTCCGGATTCACTCGACTTCGATTCCATCGAGGAATGTGTGGCGTTCTTCCGGCTGTTCGCCGACGCCTGCCACCACGGGAAGGAGGAGGACCTCCTGTTCCCCGAGCTCGAGGCGCACGGCCTGCCGCGCGAGGACGGGCCCATCGCCGTCATGCTCTACGAGCACCAGGTGGGCAGAGCCTTCGTGAGGGGGATGGCGGAATCGGTCGCCGGGGCCCGCACCGGGGACGCCGCTGCCGTGGCCGCCCTCCTCGAGCACGCCCGCGGCTACATCGACCTCATACGCGCCCACATCGACAAGGAGGACAACGTCCTCTTCGAGATGGCCGACAACATGGTGGTCGGTGCCTCGTGTACCCGGCTGTGCGCCGACTACGACGTGGTGTGCGGCAGGAGGTTCGAGGGTCGGACGGTGGAGCAGCTCGAGAGCATGGCCGCTGCGCTGACCGCCCTCTATCCCGGGGGATCCTGACCAAACGGAGGAGGGACCGTGTTCGACGCTCAGTGTCGGCTGGGAGCCTTTCGCGCGGTGCTCGGTGAGTGCGAGGGGTATCTTCCGGCCCATGCTGCGCGATCGTTTCGAGGCCCGGTACTCAGAGCTCGTCACGGCGTGGATGCGGCACCATGACCTGCGACGGCGCGGCGCAGCGCTGCCCGTTCTCGCAGAGTCCCGCCTCACCCTGGATCGGTTGCGCGACGTGACCAACGCGCTGCGGCGGGCGCACGCGCCCGAGCCCGGCGAGATGGAGGACGCGCTGGTGACCACATACTGCGATCGGCTGGGGGAGACGGTCTTTCTCTTCTCGGCGGACGCCGAGTGGCACGCGACCGGTCCCCGGTTCCTGTGTGTGTGCGGCAACCCGATCGACGGCGAAGGCGACAGGGTCAAGGTATAGCTGCACGCTGCCGTAAACCTCGACAGGTAGGGCTTTGGGGAGACCCGCCCCTCGGCCTGGTACCCACCACGAAGAACACGATGAACCGAGCGATCACACTCCTGACGGCACTTGCCCTCACGCTCGCTGCGTGTGGGGGTGGTGACGACACCGCGCCTTCCGGCGCTGCGGCGCCTGCTGGCGCCGACGACATCTCGATCGGCCTGCTCGCGATCGCCGACTTCGCGTGGCAGCAAGAGCCCGAGGCGGGTTACACCACGCCCTTCTCGTTCGAGGTCATCGCTCCGTCGAGGGAGGGCGCGATCGATCTCTCGTACTGGTGGTCGATCGAGGACGGGTCCGGCACGGCGATCGGTACGACCCCTCGTTACGACTTCACGTGGGAGTCCGGCCTGAACTATCACGTCATCCCGTTCGGGCACGCTCTCCCGGTCCCCTCCGCCATCGATGGTGCCTACTCGATGGTGATCCACGTGCAGGACAACCTGAGGAATGTCCAGGTCAGTCATGTCGAGGAGGTGACGCTGCCGTGAGGCGCATCGTCGTCCTGTTCGTGGCGGCGATGGTCGTGACGGTCGTCTTGGCGGTGCTCCCCGCTGCCCCCACGAGGGCTCAGCAGGATCGGCTCTCGCTGCCCGACGTGGACACTGAGAACTTCGAAGCCTTCCGCGAGTGGTCCATCAGGATCGGTTCGATGTTCAACCCCGACGTGGTCTTCAGTGCCTCGGATGACAGGGCGTCTCGTCGGTCGGACGAGGTCGCCGCCTTCTTCCGTCGGCAACTCCTCGACGAAGCGCGCGCACCCGAGGAACCCGAGCCGCAGGCATCGACTGGCATTCTGTCCCAGATCGAGTCGGTCATCGTGATTGGGGGTTTCGAGAGGGAGGATCCCGAGCAGCCGCCGGCCGATGACGACGCAGGCATCCTGGGCCAGATCGACTCCGACGACCCGGAGGCGGTCCGAATCGAACGGTACGTCGAGGCGCTGAGAGCGCTGAACCCGGATGTGAGGGTGTTGACCGCTGACGGCCCGGCTGCGACCCCGCCGACCGCCACACCGGAAAACGATCTGACGCTCTACGACTACGACGTGTGGCTTGACCTCGTCCCCGCTACTTCGGCGCCAAAGGCTCCGTCCGGCTCAGGCTCGGACAAGGACTCCGGGACGAAGCTGCCTCTCGGTGAGTTCTGGTTCAACTGGGAGAACCGCGGCGTGCCGGAATACACGTGGCCGCAGGTTTCCGCCATGAGCGACGCCGAGGTCCGTGCCCTGGGTGACGGCGTCGTCATCCCCGGCTTCTCCGACGCACCGGCCAGGGGCCCCGACGCCGCCTACTTCCCTTTTCCCGGCGCCCAGTTCGGTCTGGAGGGCCCGCAAGCCTCGTCGGTCGAAGCCTTCTGCGCCAACGATCACTACGTTGGTGACCGCGGCCTCGATGTCCGCGGCCGGGGACACGCATCGCCGGAGGGCGCGTGTGCATGGGGAAGCCCGGCCGTCGGCGACGGCATCATCATCCTGTCTGGGGAACATCTCGCAGACTGGGTCGCGCTCTTCAGGGAGTGACGACGGTGCGATACGGGACGGGACTCCGCTCGCTTCAGTGGACGGCGCGCAGACCCATCGCGGCGTAGGTAGCCACCCAGAGCCCGACGACGAGGATCCGGACGTCGCGGTTGCGGCGGTTGCCGAACACCGTCGCGATGAAGATCACCGTCACCAGGACGAACTGAACCAGCACCCCGGCGTCGGTTCGTGGCAGCAGCAGCTCCGTCATCACTTGAGTATCGGCGGCGTGGCCTTCGGGGTGGAGGATCGCCGCCCTAGTTCCGACACTCTGTCGGGGCGACTCCGTCCTATCGTGCCACATGTGATCGACGACACGTCCTTGCGTCGTGGCGACACCAGCTTCGACCTGAGGCTCACCTCGAGCCGGCCGGCCCGCATCCTCTTCGGTGTTCTGGGGACGATCTTTCTCGCCATCGGCATCGCCGGCACGGTGCTCCCCGTCCTCCCCGGCACCGTCAACCTCCTCGTCGCTTTGTACTTCTTCTCTAGATCGAGCGAGCGAATGCACCGCTGGATGCTCACGAACCGTTACTTCGGACAGACCCTGCGCGACTACAAGGCGGGCCTCGGTATGCCGCGCCGGATCAAGTTCGTGGCTGTGATCTCCATCATCCTGGCGGCGGGGATCTCTGCCGGGTTCGTGATCGAGCCGTTGTGGCTCCGGCTGCTCGTTGCCGCCGTTGCTGTGTACGGGATCTGGTACGTCCTGACCCGGCCCACCTACGAGGTGGAGGTGGCGAGTCGCCGTGCCGCGGATGGGGCCCCCGGCTGACGCCTGCTCACACGGGGGGAGCAGGGTCGTACTGGATGTAGCGGCGTACCTCGCGCGCCCTGGCCACTGAGTGGAGCCGTGCGACGAGGTGGAGCGCCATGTCGATTCCGGCGGAGACCCCGGCTGCCGTGACCACCGCACCCCGGTCGACGAACCGCTCTTCGGCGCGCACATCGATGCCTGAGCCCAATCGTCCGAGCTTGTCGATCTCGCTCCAGTGGGTGGTTGCGGGACCATCGTCGAGGAGTCCGGCATCGGCAAATACGAGCGAACCGGTGCATACCGATGTGAGAAGGGCGTCACCCCCCCGGAGTTCCCGGAGCCACTTCCGGATCTCCTCGTCGCCCATCTGCTGCCGGGTGCCTCTGCCTCCCGGATACACGAGCACATCGATCGGCGGAGCATCGTCCCACGAGTAGTCGGGCAGGACACGTAGGCCCTTGGCGCAGGTGATGGTGTCGAGAGCTCTTGCTACCGAGAAGCACGTGATGCCGTCGTCAGGCCATCCCTCCGCCCAGGCCGTCAGCACCTCCCACGGGCCCGCCCAATCCAGCTCCTCGGCCCCATCGAAGAGGAAGATCCCGATGGAGGTCGCGCGGTCGGCCATACCTGCTTCCTCTTCTCGCTCGTCGGGCGCCGAGGCTACCGCGCAACTCGAGAAGACGATCCGGCCGCTCGTCCGACGGCGCGCACCGGGGGTCCTCCCTCACACCCCTGCACCGTCGGACGAGTCGCATCACCGCTGAAGGTGGTGTGCCGGATCCTGCCGGTTCCGGCGCCGGATGCCTCCTCCCCGCCGCTGGTTGATCGTGTCATCGTCGTCCCGGCCATCGTTCCCCGCCTCCGCACCGCGTGTCGCCTCGACGAGAGGTCGAGCCGCCGGTGGCCTGCCCGAACCGTCCGGATCGGGAAACGGCTCCGCTCGCTTCCCGCGTAGCGTGGCGAGATTCGGGGTCCGGGCCCGGGTTGCTGGAGCATCTGTGAGGTCGAGCGTCACCGACGACCCGCCGGACCCGCCGCCGTCGGAGGAGACCCCGGTGGCGAGGCTCGCCTCGGCGGGCGGCGTGTCGGTGGCAGCGGTCGTGCGATCCGCCGCTCTCGGCGGCACAGTGTGGTGGTCGGGGCTGTTCAGCTCGAGAAGGCCGCCAATGAACCCAACCCTCTCGAGTGCCGTGCCTGCGATCTTCTGGAGTTCCCGCTCCACGTCGGCCACCGCACGACGGAGGTCAGCTGCGCGTCGGAGAAGGTCGCTGTGCTCCTCTCTGGCGCCCCTCGTGATCTCATCGGCCTCCCTCAGGGCCATCGTCAGGATCTCATCCGAGCGAGCCTGCGCGGCCGCAAGCCGATCCTCGGCGTCGGTCTTCGCGCTCTTGGCCAGCTCACCCGCTCTGTCAGCCACCGCGGTCAGTTCGGTGATTGCGGACGCTGCAAGCGCTTCGGACTCACGCCGTCTGTCCGCCTCGCGATCGCGAGGCAGTCCATTCCCGGTGGAGCGGCGCCGCTGGTTCATCAGCCGGTACATCTCGTCGCGCATTGCCGCAGCCTCCATGACGGCATGCTCTCGTTCCAACTCGGCGACCGCGACGAGCGCGTCTGCTTCGCCCACCGTCTCCGCCCGCGTCGCGGCGGCACGCTGCTCGCACTCGTAAAGCACGGCCTTGGCCTCGGCGCGGGCCATGGCAGCGATCTCCTTCGCGCTGCGGCGCGCCTCGCCGATCATCTCGTCCCTCGTGCGTTGCGCCGCCAGAAACGTCCGCTTGATGGCCTCGCTCGACTCCTCGGCCGCGCTCAGCTCCCCGTCCAGCCGTTCCGTCGCCGCCTCGTACTCGGAGAGGGTCTCCGCGAGACGCTTCATCACTGCATCGACCTCGATGGGGTCGTAGCCGCGCTTGCGCACCGTTGGAAAGCGGTGCTCGGCGAGCGTCGATGACCGTATGCCCATTCCTCACAACCTCCCGAACCGCTCCGCCCGTTGAAGCCCCTTCGACCTCTGCAGAGCGACCGAGGTGGTCGCGAACCATGTGTGCGGCCTCGACCCTAATGAGATCGCGAAATGCGAGGCAAACGCGATGACGAACCGGTCTTGCTCTCGACCCTGCCTGCCCATAGCCTGAGTCCATGGAGCGGATCACCGTCGACATCTCCAAGGAATGGCTCACCGTGGGTGACATCTGCGACTACATGGACGTGTCGCCCTTTGTCGTCACCAGCCAGCTGAGGGCGGGGATGCTCCCTGCGGTGAAGTTCGGCCGGGAGTGGCGAGTCGCCCGCCGTGACTTCGAGGACTGGATCAACGAGCAACGGCGAGGCGCAGCAGTCTCGGGTCATCGCGACGTCGAGACGTGAGAGCGCCCGACCGTCACCGCGTTAGCCTGGTGCGGTCATGACGACGGCGCCGGGGCGGACACGAGAGATCGACGAGAGTCGAGCGGGGGAAACGAAGGACGAAGCCCTTCCGCTGTGGAACGTCGTTGTGTGGAACGACCCCGTGAATCTCATGAGCTACGTGGTATGGGTCTTCCGCAAGCTCTTCGGCCACCCTGCGGAGCTGGCGACGAAGCTCATGCTCCAGGTGCATCACGAAGGGCGAGCCATCGTTGCGACCGAGCCCAGGGAGACCGCAGAACTCAACGCGTACCGGCTCCATCACCACGGCCTGTGGGCAACCCTGGAACGTCACTGATGGCCTCGGTGTGGAGGGCCGACGGCCGCGTCTTCGTGCGGTTGCCCGGTGAGGAGCGGGCGGTTCTGGCGCAGCTGCCCCAGCTCGTCGGCGGAGTTGGTGCCGCGGCGGAGGATGCGGCCGCCGATCGCCTCCGGCCCGACGCCTACCCGGATGATGCGGAGGCGGCGAGGGAATTCACACGGATGACAGAGAGCGATCTCGATACGGCCCGCCGCGAGGATGCCGATGCGTTCGAGGCGACGCTCGACGGCATCGGCACGACGGGGCTTTCGCTCGAGGAGGCGGAGTCATGGGTGCGGATGCTCGGCGACGCCAGGCTCGTGCTGGCCGCTCGCGAGGGCATCGCCAGGGACGGCGAGCTCCCGAGACCGTCGATGGCCAAGCCGCGGCTCGCACTGGTGCACTATCTCGGAGCACTCCAACAAGAGATCGTCGAAGTGCTGCTCAGCTCGATGGCAGACACGTGACCGACGACCGGCCGCAAGCGGAGCTGCCGGACGCCGGGGCGGCAGCCGGTTCCGGATCCGGAGTGCTGGCCGCAAGGGTGCCGCGCCGTCACCGTGAACCGGCGGCCACGCTGACCTCGGCGATGGTCGTCTACATCTTCATCAACCTGCTGTTCGGGCTGCCCCTATTCGTGTTCCCGGAGGCATTCTTCGACGCCATCGGGCTCCAGGAGTCTGTCGCGGACGATCTGGGTGGTCTGCGTTGGGTCGGTGCGGTGATCCTGGCGTGGGCGATCTCAGGGATCCTCGTGCTCGCCAGGCCCGAGGGGCGAGCCATCTTCGTGACCACGGGAGCGCTGCAGCTCACCCTCGGTGCGTTCGGCCTGCTCTACAGCTGGTCGGTTGGAGAGCATGACTGGTCGACCTGGTACCAGGCGGTTGCGTCCGCCGTGCTCACTGGAGGCGCGTTGTACCTCTGGTGGGCCCGGTTCCGGGGAAGAGCCATCTTCAAGGGCCGGCCGGACCGCAGCTGACGCGAGCCACGTGGGTCAGCTCAGGCGGAGCATCTCGCGGGGCGGCGCAAACTCCCGATCCAACGAGTCGGCCACCGCTTCGTTGGTGATGCGTCCGCCCGCGACGTTGATCCCTGCCAGCAGCTCGGGATGGCCGGCAAGAGCAGGCTCGAGCCCATCGGCCAGGGCTACGGCGTATGGCAACGTGGCGTTGGTGAGTGCAAACGTGGCGGTGTTGGGCACGGCGCCCGGGATGTTGCCTACGGCGTAGTGGACGACATCGTCTACCAGATACGTCGGGTCCTGGTGCGACGTCTCCCGCGCCGTCTCGATGCATCCGCCCTGGTCGATCGAGATGTCGACGACGACGGATCCGGCGCGCATCGCTTTGACATGATCCGCCGACATGACGACCGGGGCGCGCGCCCCGGCGACGAGCACCGCGCCGATGACGAGGTCCGACTTCGGGACGAGCTCGTCGATCGCGTGCACCGAGGAGCGCAGCGTCGTGATCCTTCCCCAATGCAGTTCGTCGAGGTGGCGGAGGCGATCGACGTTGATGTCGAGCACGGCGACGTCAGCTCCCATCCCCGCGGCGATCATCGCGGCGTTGGTCCCTGCGCTGCCCGCACCCAGGACCGTCACTTTCGCCGGAGAGACGCCGGGGACTCCACCGATGAGCACTCCGCGCCCACCGTGAGGGCGCTCCAGGTAGTGGGCGCCTGCTTGTGAAGCCATGCGGCCTGCGATCTCGCTCATCGGGGCCAGCAACGGCAGCGCACCGGATTCGAGCTGTACCGTCTCGTATGCGATGGCGGTGGCGCCGGACTCCAGCAGTCCAGCTGCCTCTTCGGGATATGCGGCCAGATGGAGGTAGGTGAACAGCGTCTGGTCGTCCCGCAGGGCCGAAATCTCCGAAACTTGCGGCTCCTTGACCTTCAAGATCAGCTGCGCCGAACCGAACACCTCGGCTGCAGAGCTGCCGATTCGGGCGCCGACGGCCGCGAACTCTTCGTCGCCGATGGACGATCCTTCGCCGGCTCCGGTCTCGACTATGACGTCGTGGCCCCGGGCCACGAGCTCCCTGACACCCGCTGGCGTGATCGCGACGCGGTACTCCTCCGTCTTGATCTCGGTCGGCACTCCGACGAGCACGCTCTCCTCCTACCGCTACTCGACGCCTCCGGCGGAGTCTTGCACGCCGGGCTACGGCCGGCACGCCCGGCAGGGCCGCCACGCGCCGGACGGCTCCTTGCCGGAGCCGTCCGAGCACTTCATCCCTCACTCCGCCCATGAAAAGAGGGGTAGGGCGAGCATACCGAGGTGGATCGAGGGCCCGCCACCCGCGGTACCGTGTTCGCCCATGGATGAGCCGTAC
>JBHHXA010000036.1:0-12535 GCA_046756805.1 Acidimicrobiia bacterium | reverse complement strand
CGTCCTCGTAGCCATACGGCACCTCATTGGCGATGCCGATGGTGACCGTCCCCGACGCCTGCAATTCACCGAGCACACCTTCCGCGGCTGCAGCCGTGGTGCCAGTGTCGCCTCCGGTGGTGCCGGTGTCGCCTCCGGTGTCGTCGTCACCGCATGCGGCGGCGACCAGCGACAGCACGAGTACCAGATACAGCAGGTACCGAAGCGGTGCCTTCCTATGTGTCTTCCGAGAGTTGATGTTTGTTCCTCCTAGCCGACTCACGGTCGACAGGCCGACCGGGCAGGACCGAGTCGAAGACGGGGTCGCAACGGCGTGGTCGACTGTCGACTGTCGACGAACCATAACGGACGAGGCGCGCCGGCGCTGACCGCGCCCACTCGTCAGAGTCCGCGCATCCGCGCCACACCGGCGGCAAAGCGCTCGAGCCCCTCCTCCAACTGTGTCGTCGCGGCGGCGAACGACAGGCGCACGTAGCCCTCCCCGCCCGGTCCGAACACGGGTCCGGGAACGACGGCGACCCGCTCCTCACGGACGAGATCACGTGCAAAATCCCACGAGCTCGGGCCGACGCCCGAGATGTTCGGGAAGGCGTAGAAGGTCGCCTCAGGCTCGAGACAGCTCACACCATCGATGGCGTTGAGCCCCTCGAACACGATCCGACGTCGTGCCGCGTACTCCGCGACCATCGAGGTGACGGGCCCCTGCGGCATCGTGATGGCCGCCAGTGCGGCGCGCTGGGCAACGGCAGTAACGCCCGAGACCATGTGCTCCATCAGCTTCTCCATCTCGTCGACGACGGCCGCCGGGGCGATGGCATACCCGACCCTCCAACCCGTCATCGCATACGACTTGGACAGGGTGAACGCCGAGATCGTGCGCGGCGCCATGCCGGGCACGGATCCAAAACTGACATGCTCTCGCCCATCGAACAGGATGTGCTCGTACGGTTCGTCCGACAGGACGAGGAGGTCATTGGCCGCGACGATCTCTGACAGCTCGCCGAGGATCTCCCGGTCGAGTACAGCCCCCGTCGGATTCGATGGTGTGTTGAGGATGATGAGGCGAGTCCGGTCGGTGACGGCGTTGCGGACCCGGTCCGGATCCACCCGGAAGCCGTCGCCCTCGACGACAGGGACCGCGACCGGCACCCCGCCGAACAGTCGGATCTGCGAGTAGTAGTCGTAGCCGGGATCGAACAGGATCACCTCGTCCCCTGGGTCCACCAGGTGCAACATCGCGTTGAAGATGACCTGCATCGCCCCGACGGCAACGAAGATCTCTCGGGCCGGATCGGCGGTGATCCCGTTCTCGCGAGCCGCCTTGGCGGCGATGGCCTCACGGAGATCGGCGAACCCCTTCGCCGGCGGGTAGCGGGTGTAACCCTCATCGAGGGCCACTTTGGCCGCATCCCGGATGTGCTCAGGAGTGTCGAAATCGGGCTGGCCGATGCCCAGATTGATGACATCCGGGATCTGATCCGCCAGCTCGAACATGACACGGATGCCCGACCATTCCACCCCGTCGTTGCGGCCAGCAAGGTGATCGCCCACGTTCATGGTTCCTCCACTCGGATCGGCACCGTACCGGCACCGCAGGACGGCACTCGACCCGCAGTTGGACGGGAGCCGAAGACCCAGCGCACCGGGCAACTAGATTCTGGCACCATTGTCGACAATCGACAGCAGCCGATCGGAGGAAACATGGCCGACCGCGGACACATCTCGCCGCTGCTCAAGCGCGCCACCGACGTCGAGGTCGCCCGTGGCGAGGGCGTCTACCTCTTCGACCACGGCGGCAACCGGTTTCTGGACTTCACCTCCGGCATCGGGGTCACCAGCACCGGGCACAGCCACCCCGCGGTGGTGTCAGCCATTCAGGAACAGGCCGCCAAGCTGATCCACGGGCAGTACACGACCGTTCTGCACCCCCTCCTCGAGAATCTCAGCAATCGGCTCGCAGCAGTCATGCCCGGCGAGATCGACAGCTTCTTCTACGTGAGCGCGGGGACCGAGGCCGTCGAGGCGGCGATCCGGCTCGCCAAGAACGCGACCGGCAAGGCCAACATCATCGCGTTCCAGGGTGGTTTCCACGGACGCACCACAGCATCGCTGTCACTGACGAGTTCAAAGACCGGGTACGGCGAAGGGCTGCAGCCACTCATGTCGGGCGTGTTCTTCGCGCCATTCCCCTACGCCTACCGCTATGGCTGGGATGAGGATGCGACCATCGACTTCTGCCTCCGTGAGCTCGACTTCTTGCTCGCCTCCCAGACGGCTCCGAACGAAACAGCCGCCATGGTGATCGAGCCCGTGCTCGGCGAGGGAGGATTCGTTCCGGCGCCCGATCGGTTCCTGACAGGTCTCCGGGAGCGTTGCGACCGCCACGGCATCCTGCTGGTCATGGACGAGGTGCAGGCCGGGGTCGGACGAACGGGGCGATTCTGGGGTCACGAGCAGTCCGGAGTCATCCCGGATGTGATCATCACAGCCAAGGGCCTCGCCTCGGGGATGCCGCTGTCGGCAATGGCCGCGTCGCAGGCATTGATGGAGCAGGGCTGGCCCGGCTCACAGGGCGGGACCTACGGCGGCAATGCGGTCGCATGTGCAGCCGCCATCGCGACACTCGATGTCATCGAGGAGGAGGGCCTCGTGGACAACGCCGCCACGCTCGGTGATCGGCTGCTCGGTCGGCTCGGCGAAATCGACAACGACGTCGTGGGCGACGTACGAGGCAGGGGGCTGATGGTGGGAGTGGAGTTCTCGAGCGACGGAGGCGAGCCGAACGGCCCGGTCGCGACCGCAGTCCGCAAGGAGTCGGAGAGACGCGGGCTCCTGCTCCTGCCCTGCGGCACCCACAATCAGGTCGTGCGTTTCCTGCCACCCCTGGTCGTCGACGACAGCCAGATCGACGACGCCGTCGACGTGTTCACGGCGGCGATCGCAACCGCAACCGAATAGCCGCTTCCCGCGGAATTCGGTCCCTGGCCCCAGGCGCCGCCGGCTACTCGTCGCTGGCGACCCAGTTCACGACGTCGAAGCTCGTGGGGTCGATGTTGGTGAGCAATGTCGAGGAGCCATCGGCTGCAACGAACTCGCCCGGGACCCAGATCCCAGCCGATGCGGCCAGCTCCGAACGCTGGTGACCGGTCGAGCCCCATTCGACATAGCTCTGGATCGCATCGGCGTCGCCGAAGGCGTCCGAGTTGTAGAGAGCGAGCTCTCCGTCGGACGGATCGAGCTCACCGAGATCATCGAGCTGGAACAGAATCGTCGAGCGCGCCGCGACCGGTTGCGGATCGAGCGCGAAGTACTCGCCTTCTGAGCAGAGCCAGAAGCCGGCAGTGGAGATGTCCTCGTTGGACGTGTTCAGAATCGCCACGCTGTCCAGCGTGAAATCCACTGCCAAGAGCTGAAGCCCCGGGTCCGAGACCACATCGGAGGCCGATGCGGAATCGGAATCGGCGGCGGAATCATCGCCGCATGCCGACATCACTAGAGCGAACGCGATGGCCATTGCGAGGAATGTGATTCGTTTCACAGGCCACCCCCTCCCTGCGTCGACCTTACCGAAAGGGAGCAATCGACACAGGACCACCAGGGGAACGGCCGCTTGTCAGTTGCTGATCGGGCTCACGAACAGGTCGTCTCCGCCGCCCCGCACTGCCTCATACGCCGACGCCGCGCTCAGCACCGAGACCTCGCCGTGCCTCGGCCCCACGATCTGGAGCCCGACCGGAAGGCCATCCTCGGTGAGACCGCATGGGACGGTCGCTGCGGGCTGCTGCGAGAGATTGAACGGAAGCGAGAACGGGGTCCAGGTGTGCCACCGTGGCTCGGGCCAGCCATCGGGTACCTCGATTCCGGCGTCGAATGCCGCAATCGGCAGCGTCGGTGTCACCAGCAGATCGAATCGGTCCAGCAACTCCGACAATGAGACAGCAATCGCGACTCTCTCTTGGACGGCCCTCATGTAGTCGAGGATTCCAATGGCAGCGCCCGCATCGGCGATCTGGCGCAACCCGGGATCGATCTCGTCCCGAACCCCTTCTGGGAGCCCTGTCACGATCGCTGCAGCAGCCGCGTACCACAGGACCTCGAACACTTCCCGGGGGTCATCGAACACCCCCTCGATGGGTTCGACCGTCGCTCCCTCCCGCTCGAGCACGGTGGCGGCGGCCTCGACCGAGACGGCAATCTCTGGATCCACCTCCACGTACCCGAGGTCCGGGCTGTAGGCAATGCGGAGACCGGCGACGCCGCCTCCCGTCTCGGCGACATAGTCGGTGCCATGGACGGGCAGGCCCGTCCAGTCACGATGGTCCGCTCCCGCCAGGACCTGGAGCAGCAAAGCGGTGTCGGTCACCGTTCGCGCCATCGGCCCGGCGTGCGACAAGGTGCCGAATGGGCTCATGGGCCAATGTGGGACCCGGGCAAACGTCGGCTTCAAGCCGACCACGCCGGTGAACCCGCCCGGGATTCGGATCGAGCCGCCACCATCAGTTCCCAGTGCGAGAGGCACCATCCCAGCAGCCAGGGCCGCTGCGCTCCCACCACTCGAGCCCCCGGCTGTCTTGGAGGTGTCCCACGGGTTGCGAGTGACTCCGTCGCGAGGGCTGTCCGTGACCCCCTTCCAACCGAATTCCGGGGTCGTTGTCTTACCGGCGAACACGGCCCCGGCTTCACGCAACCGGGCAACGGCAGGCGCATCGCTGTCCCATGGGCCTGAGTCATCGATGGTGAGGGAACCCTTGAATGTCGGCCAACCGGCGGTGAGGAAGACGTCCTTGATGGCCACCGGAACTCCATCCAACGGCCCAAGCGGCCCACCGGCCGCGAACCGAGCCTCGCTTTCACGAGCCTGGGTCAGCGTCACATCTTCATCGACGAGGCGAAACGCGTTGATGGGTCCGTCCGCCTGGCGGATCCGATCGAGGGTGGCCGCGGCTGCCTCGACCGGGCTCGCTTCAGCCGACCGAAACAAGGTCGCCAGGTCGGCAGCCGTCCGCTCGCTCAGGTCGTTCGCCATCAGCTCACCTCCCCTGCTGAGACATAACCGAGCCGTTTGTCGACCACATGGGTCAGCGGTTCTCCGTCCAACCAACGGTCGAGGTTGTCCATGAACTGGCTCGCCAACGCATCCAACCAGCCGTGGAAGTCGGCAGACATATGCGGAGACACGATGACATTGTCCATTGCCCAGAGGGGGCTGTCGGCCGGCAATGGCTCTTCGGCGAACACGTCGAGAGCTGCACCGGCGATCGTGCCCGACCGCCGCGCATTGACAAGCGCTGCTTCATCGACAAGCCCGCCGCGCCCCACGTTGATGAGGCGAGCGGTGGGACGCATGCTGGCGAGCTGGGTCGCGCCGATCAGTCCCTGGGTGCGATCGGTGAGGGGCACAACGAGCACGACCAAGTCCACGAGCGGGAGAACCTCGTCGAAGTCGTCGATCGCTCGGATCACGCCGAACTCGTCGTCCGACCGCTCCGACGTGGCCATGCCGACCACGTCGATCCGCAGGGACCGCAGCGTCCTCGCGATCTCGCGTCCGATCCCGCCCATGCCCACGAGGAGGGCAGTGGAGCCCGCCACCATCTCGGTCTCCCGGTGCTGCCAGGTCGCCGCTTGCTGCAACTGCCAGCTGTGCAACATGTCCTTGGCAAAGACGAGCGCCCACCCCGCCACCGTCTCCGCGATCGATCGATCGAACACTCCGCGGGCATTGGTGAGCTGAATGTCTCTCGCTTGCAGCTCGGGTGATATGGCCGCGTCGACGCCGACGCCAGCCACATGCACCCACCGCAGCGAGTCGGCCCGGTCCATCGCATTCCTCAGCAGTGAAGACCGGAAATCCCACATCAGCACAACCTCGGTGCCGGGCAATGCAGCATGCAGAGAGGCTGCATCAAGAACCTGGATGAACTCGGCTCGCCCCTCCATGCGCTCGATCCCCGGAGGCCCGGCCCCACTGAGCTCGCCGATGACGACGACTCGTTGTGGCTCAGTCATCTCCGCCTCCTTTCGAAAGTCGGTAGGGTCAACGACTCTGGCACGCTAACGAGAGAGGACGGATGGTGGCGACGGGCACCTCGGTGCTTCTCCCAACGCGGGGGCGCGGTGACTGACGTCCTCGACGGTCGCCCAACTCCGACGAAGGCGTCGAAGGTGGCCGGCTTGGCTCCGATCGAGCGGGAGACGACGGCGAGTGTCATCGCTCGCCGTCTCCGCACTGCGATCGTCGACGGCAACCTCCCTCCCGGAACCCAACTGACGGAGTCGCGGCTTGCCGAGCAGCTCGGTGTGAGCCGCGCTCCGGTTCGTGAAGCGCTGCAGCGCCTGATCCAGGAGGGTCTCGCCGAAAGCCGGCGACGGGGCGTGTTCGTCCATGAGCTGACTGCGGCCGACATCACAGACATCTACCTTGCTCGTACTGCATGCGAGAGTGCTGCGGTGCTCCGAATCATCGACAGCCAGCCTCCGGATGCGTCCCGGCTCATGCAACTGCGGCTCGAGGAGCTCCGGAGTGCAGCCGCCACCGGCGACTGGACGGCAACGGGATTCGCCGACCGAACGTTCCACGAAACTCTGGTCGACCTGGCGGGAAGCCCCCGCCTGACCCGCATGTTCGCCACACTTCTTGTGGAGACCTCGATGTGCCTCCGTGACCTCGAACACTCCAGCAGCGAGCTGACCGCTCTGGTCGCAGAGCATGAAGAAATCGTGCATGCCATCGAGGCCGGCGACGCCGACCGTGTCGTGCGCGCCGTACGAACCCACATGGACTCAGCAGAAGCATCCCTGCGACTGCGTGCCACCGATCGTCCCTGATTCGGCAGTGGAGGCGCGACGATGGTCACGTTGAGCGACATCGGGCGGGCGCGCGATGTCATCGCCCCTGTTCTCTCGATCACCCCCACCTTCTCGTCGACACGGCTCGGGCACCAGATCGGCGCGCGGCTCCATCACAAGGCCGAGCTCTTGCAGAAGACGGGATCGTTCAAACCACGAGGCGCCCTGAATCGCGTCCACAACATGCCCGAGGCAGAGCTCCAACGCGGAGTCATTGCGGTCTCCGGTGGCAACCACGCCCAGGGCATCGCCTTTGCCGCCGCTCGAGCAGACGTCCCGTGCCTGGTGGTCATGCCGGAGGACGTCGCCCCGGTGAAGGCAGCCGCCACCCGGGAGTACGGAGCCGAAGTCGTCCTCCATGGAGACGTCAACGACGCTTACCGCAAAGTCGAAGAGCTCCGACACGAACGCGGGATGACATTCGTCCACCCGTTCGACGACGAGCACATCATCGCCGGGCAAGGAACGGTGGGCCTCGAGATCGCGAACCAGGTCCCCGACGTGACGGTGGTGGTCGTTCCAGTAGGGGGCGGCGGTCTCATCGCGGGGATCGCCACCGTCATCAAGGAGCGGCTGGGCTCGTCGGTGCGGGTGATCGGCGTGGAGCCCGTGGGAGCCGACCCGATGCGAGTAAGCCGCGCCGCCGGACAGCCAGTGCGCCTCGAAGAGGTGGACAGCCTCGTGCTCAGCCTGGCCGCACCCATGGTGGGAGTAACCACGTTCGAGATCGCGCAACGGTACGTAGACGACATCGTCACCGTGACTCGCCAAGAGATCCGCACCGGACTGCGAGCGCTGATGACCGCGGCCAAGCTCTGTGCTGAGCCGGGCGGGGCGGCGGCAACCGCAGCGCTTCTCGCCGGCAAGGTCGAATTGTCACCGGATGACGTGGTCGTGTCCGTCGTGAGCGGTGGCAACACCGACTGGGACGAGCTCGGCCGGTTCATCCGAGGTGAGGGCTTCTGAGTCAATGACCCGTCGCAGTGCGGTCTTCCCCCCCCGGTCGGGTCACCGCCACTGCATACCGGGACATCCGATCGTCCTCCACGCCCGATCCGATCGGTGCGACGTCTATGTTCCGCGCAGTCTCGCCGTATCCCTGTGGGAGTGGATCATCGACGCCGCGATCGGGGTGTGACCGCGACCAGTCGCCCCGCTGACGCAGCCTCGCGTAGTGTCCCTGCCCCATGACAATGATCACCGAGGCACGCGGCGCCTTTGACGAGGCCGAACACACCCGACGGGTTGCGGCCGTGCGGGCCGAGATGCGCCGCCACGACCTCGGCGCGTTGGTGATCACCTCGCCCGAGAACATCTACTACCTGATCGGCCTCAACCATCAGGGCTACTTCGCATTCACCATGCTGGTCTTCCCGTTCGATGGTCCTCCGGTGCTCCTGACCCGCGTGATGGAGAGTTACATCATCAGCAAGCAGGCACCTGATGTCGATCACGTCGGATACGCGGACTCAGACGACGCTGGACAGGCCGCGGTCCGGGCGATCCACCGGGCAGGCGTCGAGTCGGAGAGGATCGGCGTCGACACCCAGAGCATGTACTTCCCGCCCGGCATCTGGGAAGAGATGGAGACAACATTGACCGATGTCGAGTGGTTCGACACGAGCCGCTCCTCCAGCACCGAGGATCAGTTCCGAACCGGAATCATCGACCACGTCCGCCTGATCAAGTCGCAGGCCGAGATCGAGTACCTCAAACGGGCAGCCGCAATCTCCGATCGGGCCGTGCGTGCCGGACTCTCCGTCGCAGGGGTCGGAGCCAACGAGAAAGAGGTCGCGGCTCGCGCCTACCGGGAGCTCATACTCGGCGGCAGCGAGTACCCGGGCTTTGCGCCGCTCATTCGGTCGTCCGAGACGCTGCTCGAGGAGCACTCCACCTGGAGTGACCGTGTCCTCGTCGCCGGCGACCGCATCTTCCTCGAGCTGTCGGGCGCGGTCGGTCGGTACCACGCCCCACTGACCCGGATGGCCTACCTCGCCGCCGCGCCGCCGCGAGCCGAGGAGGCTCAGGCCACCGCACTGAGCGCCTTCGCCGCGGCCCGCGAGACGCTGCGACCAGGCGTGGAGACAGGTGACGTGTATGCCGCCTGGCAGGCAGTTGTCGACGATGCATTGGGACACGATCGTCTCCGACGCCACCACTGTGGCTACAACGTCGGGATCGGGTTTCCCCCGAGTTGGGTGGGAGGTCCCGCGGTTCTCGGAATCCGACCCGAGGGCAAGGTGAAGATCCAAGCAGGGATGGCCTTCCACATGCTGTCGTGGATCACCGACCCAGACCTGCCGCCGTACATGGTCTCCGATTCCGTCCTGGTTACCGGAGACGGAACAGAAGTCCTGACGACGACCCGCCGACCGCTCGTCACCGA
The DNA here is from genome assembly GCA_046756805.1 of Acidimicrobiia bacterium. Classification (GTDB taxonomy): domain Bacteria; phylum Actinomycetota; class Acidimicrobiia; order Spongiisociales; family UBA5794; genus CAMYMC01. The sequence continues at coordinate 3,300 of JBHHXA010000036.1, read as the reverse complement.
CTAGGGCATCGAGTCACCATTAGCCTCGTGGCAACCGACCGATAGGAGCCCCGTGCACATCGAATCCCGCCTCGCCGACCTCGCCATCGACCTCCCCCAGGCTGCCGCACCCATGGCGAACTATGTTCCCTACACCATCTCCGGCAACCTTCTGTTCATCTCTGGTCAGACCCCAACCCGTGATGGGCAGATCGTCGGTGGCACGGTCGGAGTCGACACCAGCATCGAAGAGGCGGTCGACGCCGCCCGCATCTCTGGGCTCTTGGTGCTGGCTCAGGTGCACGCCGCGTGTGGCGGGGACTGGACCAGGGTCCGGCGCTGTCTCAAGCTCGGCGGTTTTGTCGCGTCGGGCGCCGACTTCACCGACCATCCCATGGTCATCAACGGTGCATCCAATCTCATGGTCGACGTCTTCGGAGACGCCGGCCGCCACGCCCGGTTCGCGGTCGGGGCTCCAGCCCTTCCCGGAGGGGCTGTCGTCGAGGTCGAAGCAGTGTTCGAACTCGAGGCGGAATGAACCCGACAAACGGGTAACTTGAACCACAGCTTGTCGACAATCGACAAAGGAGCGAGGCATGCAACTCACGGACCCGACCCTGCTGCGGACGCAGGGATTCGTCGGCGGAGAATGGATCGACGCCGACGACGGGGGGACCTTCGACGTCATCGACCCCTCGGACGGGGAGACCACCGGATCCGTCGCCGACCTCGGAGTGGCCGAGACCCGGCGAGCCATCGAGGCGGCCGAAGTGGCACAGAGGGAGTGGCGGGCAACAACCGCAGAGACTCGCAGCCGCATTCTGCGCCGCTGGTATGAGCTGTTCCTGGAGAACGAGGACGATCTCGCACAGATCATGACCCGGGAGATGGGCAAGCCGATATCCGAGTCGCGTGGCGAGGTCCGTTACGCCGCGGCATTCATCGAATGGTTTGCCGAGGAGGCGAAGCGCACCTACGGCGAGGTGATTCCGACCAATGACCCGAGCAAGCGCCTCGTGGTCATCAAACAGCCCGTAGGCGTGATCAGCGCGATCACCCCATGGAACTTCCCGCAGGCAATGATCACGCGCAAGGTCGGTCCCGCCCTCGCCGCCGGGTGCGCCGCCGTCGTCAAGCCGGCGAGTGCTTCGCCCCTCAGCGCCCTTGCTGCCGCCGAGCTGGCGACCCGGGCTGGAGTCCCGGCCGGTGTCTTCAGCGTCATCCCGGCGAAGTCGAGCCGAGCCGTTGGCGAGGAACTGACGACGAACCCGATCATCCGCAAGATCTCGTTCACGGGATCGACCGCAATCGGCAAGGTCTTGCTGCAACAGGCTGCGGGAACGGTCAAGAACTCTTCGATGGAGCTCGGTGGGAACGCCCCGTTCATCGTGTTCGACGATGCCGATCTCGACGCTGCAGTGGAGGGGGCGATCGCCTCCAAGTACCGCAACAACGGCCAGACCTGCGTCTGCGCCAACCGCATCTACGTCCAAGACGCCGTCTACGACGAATTCGCCAAGAAGTTCGCCGAGGCCGTCGCGAGCCTGCGCGTCGGACCCGGCATCGACGAGGACACCGAGATCGGGCCCCTGGTCAACCAGGAGGCGCTCGACAAGGTCGAGGAGTTGGTCACCGACGCACGCAACAAGGGGGCGGGAGTCCTCACCGGAGGCAAGCGGCACTCACTCGGACGCACCTTCTACGAGGTCACCGTCCTCACCGACGTCACGAGTGAGATGGATCTGTTCACCGAGGAGATCTTCGGCCCGGTTGCGCCGCTCTACCGGTTCTCGACCGAGGACGAAGTCATCGAGATGGCCAACGACACTCCCTACGGTCTGGCTGCCTACTTCTATGCCCAGGATTCATCCCGGGTCTGGCGAGTCAGCGAGGGACTGGACTACGGCATGGTCGGAGCCAACACGGGCATGGTGTCGACGGTGGTGGCGCCCTTCGGCGGTTTCAAGGAGTCGGGGATCGGTCGCGAAGGAGCTCACGACGGGATCGAGGAGTACCTCGAGACCAAGTACATCGCGATGGGCGGCATCTGAGATGGCACCACTGGATTCGGAGCTGGCCCTCCGATGAGCCAACACTTGTGCGTCATCACCGATTACATGGGTGACGACACCTCCCTCGAGGAGGAGCTGCTGTCCGGTGCCGGGTTCGACGTGTTCGTGGCCCCCAGCACCGATCCGGCGACGTGGGCAGATCAGGCTGCGCCATCGGACGCCGTACTGACCCGCCACGCTCCGGTTCGAGCCGAGACGATCAGGCGAATGGAGCGCTGCAAGGTGATCTCCCGCTACGGCTCAGGTCACGACAACATCGATGTGGACCAGGCACGCGCCCAGGGAATCGTCGTGACCAACGTCCCCGGATACGGGACTGAAGAGGTGGCTGACCACACGATGGCGCTCCTGCTGATGGCGGCGCGGCACACCGACGTGCTTCGGCGGTCGGTCGAATCCGGTGGTTGGACACCCGACCCCCTGCCTCCGATCCGCCGGATCAGGGGGCGACGCCTCGGCTTGATCGGGATCGGCCGGATCGGAGCCGCAGTGGCGGAGCGGGCGCAGGCTTTTGGGCTCGAAGTCCACGCTCATGATCCGTTTGTGACCACTGCCCCCGAGGGGGTGACTCTGGCCGACTCCGTCGACGAGCTCGTCGAGATCTCCGATTTCGTGTCGATGCACGCTCCCTTGACCGAGGAGACCCACCACACGCTCGACGCCGAGCGCATCGGTCGATTGCCGGCAGGAGCCGTGGTCGTCAACGTCGCTCGCGGCGGGCTGCTCGATCTCGACGCCGCCCTCGCCGCTCTGGATGAGGGCCACCTGGCAGGTGTCGCGATCGACGTCACCGAACAGGAGCCGCTGCCGGCCGATCATCCGGCGCGCCACCGCCCGGGGGTGTACCTCACCCCTCACGTCGGCTACTACTCGCAGGCCAGCGTGGAGGAGGCAAAGCGCCGCAGCGTCGGTGAGATCATCAGAGTGGTGGCGGGCGAGCCGCCGGAGAACCCGGTCCGAATCTGATCCGGTCCCCACGGCAGCCCACCCGAACCGAGCAACCGATTGCGGTTCGAGTGAACCGCAGTGGCCTGACAGGACGGCTGTCACACCTCGAAGTCCCCGGTCGGGGGTTTGAGTAGGTAACCGATCTGGTACTCACGGAATGCGGCATCGCTCGACGCCCGCACCGGAGCAAGACTCGACCCTGAACGAGCACCTCACCGCGGGTGAGCTCCGTTCCAGAAGCCCTTTTTTCATGTGTCGGCGGCGGAGCGAGTCCACGACGTCACCGAGTCACCGCTGTCCG
>JBHHXA010000035.1:0-12570 GCA_046756805.1 Acidimicrobiia bacterium | reverse complement strand
GGTCGTCAATCGGGGCTGGGTCCCGCTTGATGCGGAGGGGCCACCGGTGGTGGGAGCGGAGCCGGTCGCGGGCCGGGTTGTGGTCCGCGATGTGATCCGCAAGGCACAGCTCAAGGGTCGTTTCGGCCCTACGGATCCATCAGACGGCGTCCTGGAGCGGGTGGCGAGGGTGGACGTGCCCCGGCTCCAGCAACAGAGCGGTCTCGACCTCTACCCGTTCTACATCGAGCTGACGGAGCAGGACCCTGCCCAGCCGAGCGGCTTGCCTGCGGCGTTGGAGGTGCCGGTCCTTTCGGAGGGGTCGCACCTGTCGTATGCGTTCCAGTGGTTCATCTTCGCGCTCGTTGCGAGCTTCGGATACCCCGTGCTGCTCTACCGAACCGCCCGCCCCCGGAACCGGCGAGGCTGATCAGCCGGCTTCCTTCCACGCCTTCTTCCTCGCCTTGAGTTCGGCGAGGTCTTCGAAGGCGTCCACGTCCGTGATGGTGGGCCAGTCCGGCATGACCTTTTCCCAGCCGGTTGGCCGGATGTCGAACCACTTGCAGAGGAGGCCGAAGTAGATTCTGGCCTTGTAGTCGCCGAACCCGGGCATGTCCTTCAACCGCGACATGACTTCGTCGGCTGATGCGACATTTCTCCACAGGCCCTCCGGATCGCCACCGTGCGCCGTCACGAGGTGCGCGCAGACCGCCTGGGTCCGCTTCGCCATGCTCGCCGGGAAGCGATGGAGCGCGGGCCGCTCCCGGAACGCAGCTTCCAGTGCTGCCGGGTCCATTGCCGCGATGTGCGACGCGTCGAGTTCGGTACCGAGTCGGGCGGCGAGCAGCGCCGGTCCGGCGAACGCCTTCTCGACCGGGATCTGTTGGTACAGCACCACGCCGATGAGCAGCGCCGTGTGGTTGGCTCCGAGGAGAGCCTGGGCGTCGGGGTCGGCTGTGAAGGGAAGACGTCTCGAAGGGATCATGGGTTCAACGCTACCCGCCCCGTCGCGGCGTCCCGACGCACCGCTCCGGGTCCGTCCCGGCTACGGTCCGGGTCATGACCGACAAGATCTACTCCACCGATCAGTATGCCGCGGAGATGGCCGCGACGGTCCTGGAGGTCGACGCCGATGATGGCCGCGTGTTGCTCGATCGCACCGTGTTCTACCCCGGAGGCGGCGGGCAGCCTCACGACGTGGGATCCCTGTGGGTCGGTGAGGATCGTCTCGAAGTGAATCGCGTTGCTCAGGATGGCGCCGGGCTTTGGCATTGGGTCGAGGGTGGTCTGCCCGGGCGAGGGACGGCGGTACGGGGCGAGGTGGACTGGGAGCGTCGGTACCTGCTCATGAGGACTCACACGGCGATGCACGCCTTGTGCGGCGTGGTGTGGGAGAAGTATCGCTCACCGGTGACGGGGGGCAACATGAAGCCCGGGGAGGGCAGGCTCGACTTCGAGCTACCAGAGTGGGACCCGGAGGACAAAGGGCCACTGGCCGGAGAGCTCAACCGGCAGCTGGCGCGCTCGCTGCCCGTCGAGATCGGGTTTCTGCCGCGGGCGGAGGCGGATCAGGACCCGAGTCTCATCCGGACCAAGATCAGCCTGCTGCCTGCGAGCCTGCGCGAGGTCCGGGTCGTCGACATCGTGGGTCTCGACCGCCAGGCAGACGGTGGCACCCACGTGGGCTCGACTGCGGAGGTGGGGAGCATCGAGATCCTGAAGGTGGAGTCCAAGGGGAAGGGCTTCAGGAGGATCAGGCTCGGCGTCCTCTGAACTCGTGCCGTGGCACGCAACTTCTGCGCCGTTCTGCCGGCCACGAACGACGCTCGCGGCGTCCTCGTACTCGACGTGGTACCCGACGACGCCATCGTCCTGCGCCCTTCCGAGCGACGCCCCTGACTCGGCATCGACACGACGAACGTCACTAGTCGGCTCCGTCGCGCGCCACGAGGACCTCGTCGAGCCCCTTCCGCTCGAGGTCGGGGACCCGACAGCCGGCTGCGGGGTACCCGATGGGGAACAGCACGAACGGTCGTTCGTTCTTCGGGCGATCCAGCAGCCTGGTGAGAAACCCCATGGGGCTCGGGGTGTGGGTGAGCGTGGCCAGCCCGAGACGGTGCAGGGTGGCGATGAAGATGCCGCATGCGATGCCGACGCTCTCCTTCACGTAGAAGTGGTGCCGCTTGCTCCCGTCGGCGTTGTGCCCGAACCGCTGTTCGAATACGACCACGAGCCAGGGTGCGATCTCGAGATACGGTTTGCGCCAGTCGGTGCCGAGCGGTTCGAGCGCCTCGCGCCAATGTGGCGGGATCCGTCCCCCCACGTAGTTCTCGTGCTCTTCCTGCTCGGCCGCTTCTCTGATGCTGCGTTTGGTATCCCGATCCCCGACGAGCACGAATGTCCACGGTTGCCGGTGCGCTCCCGAAGGCGCCGTCGAAGCAGCGCGTATGGCGTACTCGATGACGGAACGCGGCACCGGATCGGGTGAGAAGTCGCGGACCGAGCGGCGGCCGTCGAACTCCGCGTAGATGGCCTTCGCCCTGGCCTCCAACTCGTCGCCGGCGAGCCGGGTCAGCCCGTAGGGCACGGTGGGGACATCGGCCATGACCCGGGACGTTACCGCGCCGTCTCCCCGACACGCAGAACGTCGCTCCTCGGACATTTACCGGAGTTCGGAGGAACGAGCGTCGTTCCCCAGTTGGACTTCCGAGGGTTGTGACGCGCCATGTCTCAGAACGCCCCACATCGGCGAACTGCCCGAAGGCTCACCTCATGGGCTGCTGTCCTCGCTGTCGTAGCCGTTGCCTGCAGCGGCGGGTCTGACGGCATCACCTCTCAGGGCCAGGCAGAAGCGATCTCCGAAGGCGCGGGCGAACCCACGCCTTCGGTGAGCTTCGCGCTGTTCGACGGCACCGAGACGACCCTTGCCTCGTTCAACGGGACACCGGTGGTCCTCAACTTCTGGGCGTCGTGGTGCCCCTCTTGTGTCGCTGAGATGTCCGCCGCATTCCGACCCGTGGAGCAGCAGCTCGGTGACCGCGTGGCGTTCCTCGGGATGAACATCCAGGATGACCGCGAGAGCGCGCTCCGCTTGCTCGAAGAGACCGGCGTGCAGTGGATCTCCGCCGAGGATCCCGCGGGGTCTCTCTACCTGGAGCTCGGCGGGATCGCGATGCCCTTCACCGTGTTCATTTCTGCGGAGGGCCGCATCGTCGACAAGCACAACGGGCCCCTCACCGAGGGCCAGCTCCGGGATCGCATCACAGAGAGCTTCGGCGCGTGATCGCAGGGGTTGCGCGGTGACCGGGGCCGGCGAAGCTGGAGGGCCCTCTTCGCCGGCGGCAGGTGCCACTGACATCGGTGTCTTGCCGCAACGCCCGTCGGGTCAACGCCGGGCGCTGGCGGCGATCGCCGGCAGCCAGCTGCTCGTCCTCACGCTCTGGTTCTCGGCGTCTGCGGTGGCGCCGCAGCTGGAGGCCGATTGGGGCCTGACCTCGGGCGAGACGGCCGGTCTCACACTGGCCGTACAGATCGGCTTCGTGATCGGCGCTCTGGGATCTGCGCTTCTCAGCCTCGCCGACATCGTCCCCGCGCGCCGTCTCTTCCTGGGCGCCACCGTCGCCGGCGCCGCAGCCAACGGTGCGATGGTGGCCCTGGGGGAGGGGGACTTCGTGCTCGCCCTACTGCTGCGCCTCGCAACCGGCGTCGCGCTTGCCGGGGTCTACCCCAGCGGTCTCAAGGTCATGTCGGGATGGTTCAACGCGGGCCGGGGGATGGCGCTCGGTGTGCTCGTGGGAGCGCTCACGGTCGGCTCCGCAGGCCCACACCTCATCCGAGCGGTCGGGTTCGACTGGCGAGGGGTCATTCTCGGTGCGACCGCGCTCGCGTTCCTGGGCGGGCTCATCATGTGGTTCACCGTTGCGGACGGTCCGTACGAGACGGATCCGCCGCGTTTCTCCTGGAGCCACTTGGGCGCCGTCGCCCGCAACAGAGGCGTGCGGCTGTCGACGTACGGCTACCTCGGTCACATGTGGGAGCTGTACGCGATGTGGACGTGGACGGCGGCGTTTCTCGTTGCTTCGGCTGCGGAAGCCGGGAGGTCCGACGGCTTCGTTCCCGTTGCCACGTTCGGGGTGATCGCGATCGGCGGGCTGGGAGCCTGGCTCGCCGGCGTGCTTGCAGACAGGCACGGCAGAACGAAGATCGCCGGAGTCTCGATGGCGATCTCGGGCAGCTGCGCCCTGGCGACGCCGCTCGTGTTCGGGCTCAACCCATGGATCGTGGTTCCGGTGTTCCTCGTCTGGGGTTTCAGCGTTGTCGCAGACTCCGCGCAGTTCTCCACCATGGTCACCGAGACGGCCAGCGACGCCTACCGGGGGACCGCTCTGACGTTGCAGACGGCGCTTGGCTTCCTGCTCACTCTCGTGACGATCCGCGGTGTGCCGGTGCTGGCCGAGGCGTGGTCGTGGCGGTGGGCGTTTCCCTGGCTGGCAATCGGTCCCATGGTGGGCATCGCCGCGATGGTGAGGCTCCGAAGATCGCCTGAGGCGGCGCAGCTCGCAGGGGGATCGGGCTGAGCGGCGGGGCCTGTTGCCGTCAGTCCCTCGCGACGAGCCTCCCCGATGGCCAGAAGGTGAAGAAGTCGTCCGGGAACGAGGTGAACCCTGGAAGCAGATCCAGCACTTCGCCCTGGAGAGGGCCCTCCGTGGCGATGCCTCGCACCGGGTCCCACACGGACCCGCTCTCGACGTCCACGATCCGGAGCCCCCGGCGCTCGAGAGTCACCGTGCGGTCGTCGAGGCGACGCGACAGCACCGTCCAACGCTCCTCGTCGTTGGGATCGACGAGGATCGCGACTTCGAGCCCTGCGACGACGTCGTTCATGACACCGTTCGTCCTGAGATCTTCGATGGGGTAGGCCGCGGTCTCGTCGATGAAGTCGACCACTACGACCATGTCCTCGAGGTCGAAGCCGGATCTGCCTCCCGGAGCGTCGAGGGCCAGGGTCGCCGGGTGCTCGGCGAGCCACGCATCCCACGTCGTCAGTGTCGATGGCAGAAGCTCGATGGTTGCACCGGTGCGAGGTCCCGCGATCGCCTGCCCGATCGGCTGGCTCCAGAGTGATCCGGTGTCGTGGTCCCACCAGGTCATCGCGTTTCCCCAGAGGGCGCCCTGGTTGCCGAACACGAGCTCCTGGCCGTTCAACTCGCGGCGATGGACCATCGCCGTTGCGCACAGCGGTCACCAGGTGACGAGTATCGGGATGCCCGCAAGTGAGTCGATCACCATTTCGCGACGGTTGAGGAAGCTGATGGGGTAGGCACGCGATTGTCCGTCGAGCTCGACACCGAGCACGAGCGCATCCGCAGACCATGGCGAGCGATCAGCCGACACGAACGTCGGGTCGTACACCGGGAGGATCGCGTCACGCCTCAGGAGCTGGCGGAAGCCTCGTGGCAGCGACTCGCCGGCCTTCACCGGGTCGTAGACCGCACCGGGGTCGGCGAGCTCGCCGAGCGCCGTAGTGGCTTCGGGACGGGGCTCCGCACCCGATCTCACGATGAGTTGGAGCGCGACGACAAAGGCGAGGAAGATGCCGATGGGCACCAGGAAGCGGCCGAAGATCCCACCGGTGGGGGTAGGAGGGGCAAGCGGCGCTCGCCGCTCGTCCGTCATCGAGGTACGCCGCTCCCGATCACGCGAGCGACTCGCTGCCCAGATCGAGCGCGGCCAGTTGCTCCGATGCGGCTTCTCTGCCGCGATCGAACACGGCGCGGGCTCCGTCGGGAGACATGTCGAAGTCGAGGTCCGCAGAGACCGGCACAGAGATGACGTGTGCCCCCGCTTCGTGGACGCGGGGCAAGGTGTAGCGAGCACGGATACCGGCGATCATCACCGACCTGGCGAGACTGGCGGGACCGGCGACACGCTCGTGGGGGTGACCGGAGTCGTGGGCGTCGAGGCGGAACCCGATGACGGGCCGGTCGCGGCGGGCGAGACCCACCGGGTAGTTGGCGGCCATAGCTCCGTCGGCCATCAGGACCTTCTCCCTGATACGGCGGTCGAAGAGCGGCACCGGGCGGAACAGGAACGGCACGGAGGAAGACATCCGGACGGCCCTCGCGATCGAGAACCCTTGCGGATCGAGCCCGTACCGGGCGAGCCCGTCGGGGAGCTCGACACCTTTGGCGTGACTGAGATCGGTGGCGACCACCGTCAGAGAGCCGGGTCTGAGATCGCGGAACGTGCGAACTCCCTTCGCTTCGAGGAGTTCCCCCCAGACCCGTTCGAGCTTCTCACCCCGGTAGAGACCTCTGTGCAGAACGAGAGCGATGTGTCTTCCGATGAGCGGGATGCCGAGACCGGGTGAGGGGTCGAGCAGACCCGGCCAGTCCACCGAGCAGACGATCGATGACAGCTCATCGGGGTCGTAGCCGGCGGCCACGAGTGATGCCACGAGTGATCCGGCAGACGTGCCGACTGAGTGATCGAAGCGGTATCCGTGGTCGAGGGCGGCAGCGGCCGCTCCTGCCAGGGCCACGCCGCGAACGCCGCCACCCTCGAAGACTGCGTTGACGGTTCGCTCATCCACACGAGGTTCAACGTCGCTGTGCGGAGGCTGTTCCTACCCAGTGTCCCTGCTACGACATTTCTGGGGAATCGTCGGGACCCCGACGGCGTTGGCTCCTGACAGGAGGACGACACTATGGACAATGCGGAACATCAGCACTTCGCCTGGCTGGCCCGATCATTCGGTCGGACCGACTATCTACCGCTCACGGCCGCGGACCTCGAGGCGCTGTCGGGGGCCGGCGAGTACGTAGAGAAGTATCCGGGGACCCACCTCTTCAAGGAGAACACACCGGCCACGGCGGCCTACGTGCTCCAGAAGGGTCAGGTCGAGTTGTACCGCACCCGCAAAGAGGGACGCAGGGTCGTGGGCCGCGTCGGCGAGGGCGCCGTGATCGGCGACATCGCGATGTTCCAGAGCCAGCCGTACATCTCATCTGCCAAGGCCATCGGGCCCGTCACCGCATACCGGCTCGAGCGCTCCAAGCTGCTCCCGGTGCTCATCGAGCATCCGATGATCGCGATGCGGTGGCTTGTCGCCGGGCTCCACCAGCTCGAATCCACCCAGCGTCGCGTCATCCGCCTCATGCACCGCACGGTGCGAGAACAGGTCGCTGAGCTGTTGCTCGACGAGGCCGACTCCTACGGGGAAGTGCACCTCTCGCAATCCAGCCTCGCGACACTCCTCGGTGCGAGCAGGCAGTCGGTCAACGAAGCACTGTCGGATCTGCGCAAGCGCGGTCTCGCGGAGACCGGATACCGGCTCATTCGGGTGCTCGACGAAGCCGGACTTTCGGAGATCGCCGGCAGAACCGAGCTGGCCGGAGCCGAGTGAGCCGGGGGCGAGTACGGAAGGGCCCTGCGTACCAGCGGGTTGGCCTCAGGGTCTGCGCAGGGCTCCGATGACGAGTCCCCCGACGGCACCTGCGACCGAGAAGAGCACCGCTTCGGTGACGGCTCCTCCGAACGGCAGCAGGCTTGGCCCCTGCATCTCGTCTACCAGGGTCAGCAGTGCTGTGGCGGCGAGCGCTCCCGCCAGGCCGATGACCGTCGGAAGGACCAGGTGTTGCGCCGAGATCCGGTCCTCGAGGTCGAAGGCCACGACCACAGGGAGAGCGCCCGCCACCAACAGAGGTGCGAGATGGAACGTCGTGCCTGAGCGAAGCAACGCCACCACGACCCAGAGCACCGCGAGCCCGATCGAGATCGAGACACCTCGGCGCACATGGGTTGGCGGGATCCTCGTCAGCACGTTGCACTCCAACGCCGCTTCACCCGCCTTCCTGGGGGAAGGGTCGGATGGCCGACACAGCAGAAACGCAGCGACCGGCGTGCGCCGTTGTGGCGTTGCACCACCCGATGGACGTCACCGATGAACCGAACACGATTGCTTGCGATTTCGGCCGCGTTTGCTCTCGTTGCCGTCGCCTGTGGCGGCGGATCCGAGGAGGGACCGTCACTCGGCTCCGGCGATGACGGTGGTGGACCGGATGCATCGGGAAGCCCGGTGGCAGCTGCGGCCGGCGCAGGCGCACTCCCGGTCGGACCCAGTGCCCTGGATGACATGCGTGACACGGCGTTCCCCGCATCGCTCATCGATCCCTCCGAGGTGCTGTCCGGAGGCCCGCCCCCCGACGGCATCCCGTCGATCGACAACCCCGTCTTCCTACCCGTCCTCGGCTCCGAAGGGCTTCTCGAAGATCAGGAGGCAGTCGTCGCTCTCGAGGTCAACGGAGAGGCGCGGGCATACCCGGTGCAGCTGCTCATCTGGCACGAGATCGTGAACGACACCGTGGGAGGCGTCCCCGTTGCCGTGACGTATTGCCCGCTTTGCAATTCGGCGGTCACCTACGTGCGCACCGTTCGCGGGGTAGAGACGACGTTCGGCACCTCCGGTCGCCTGTTTGCGTCGGCGCTCGTCATGTACGACAGGGCAACCGAGTCGCTGTGGACCCACTTCGACGGCAGAGCCGTCATCGGGATCCTCGCCGGGGACGAGCTGGAGGCGATCGCTTCACCCCTGATGTCGTGGGCGGACTTCAAAGATGCCTATCCGGATGCGCAGGTGATGGACCCCGCATCGACCGGATTCTCCCGCGACTACGGACGAAACCCGTATGTCGGATACGACGACGAAGAGAGCTTCCCGTTCCTGTATCGGGGCACCGTCGACGAGCGGGCGAAAGCGAAACAGCGGGTTGTCGGAGTGACGCTCGACGGTGAGGCCCGCGCCTACTCGCTCGATGCGATCAGCGGCGGCGAAGCTCGCGCTACGAACGACACGCTGGGCGAGCTGCCGCTCGTGATCTTGTGGAAGGCGGGTCAGTCGACCGCACTCGAGGAGGGCGGCGTCGGGGAAGGGCGCGACGTCGGCTCCGTCGGGGTCTTCTCTCCCGTCGTCGCAGGCCGCCCCCTGTCCTTCAGCGCCCAGGGCTCCGGCTTCGTGGACGCCGAGACCTCATCGACGTGGACCGTGGCCGGGGAAGCCGTAGAAGGCGAGCTGGCCGGAGCCAGGCTGGAGCGCTTCAACCACCTCGACACCTTCTGGTTCGCCTGGGCGACCTACCAGCCGGGCACGGAGCTGGTCGAAGGCTGAGCGCCGGCGCCCGGGTCCGCTGGTACGGTGCCCGGATGCTGCGGATCGATCTCACACGACGTGCTGGGACCGACGCGTGAGCAACCAGAACCGAGTGTTCGCCGTGGCGCCCGAGGTGCAGCGGGCAGTTGACGCCGGAGCTCCGGTAGTGGCTCTCGAGTCGGCGATCATCACCCACGGTCTCCCGGCGCCGACGAACCTGGTGACGGCGCGGATGCTCGAATCCGAGATCAGGCACCGCGGAGCGACCCCGGCGACGGTTGCAGTCGTCGACGGCGCCGTCAGGATCGGGCTCGACGATGAGGAGTTGGAGCGCGTTGCCTCAGTGGGCTCGGCCGGCAAGGCGGCCGCTCGCGATATCGCCGCGGTCGTCGCCTCGGGCGGCACGTCCGGCACAACCGTCTCTGCGACGGTGTTCTGCGCAGCCGGAGCCGGGATCCGTGTCATGGCGACCGGGGGCATCGGTGGCGTGCACCGCGCGGCGAACGAGACGTGGGACGTGTCCTCCGACCTCACCGAGTTGTCGCGATCCGACGTGGCGGTGGTGTGTGCGGGCGCCAAGGCCATTCTCGACTTGCCCCGCACTCACGAGATGCTGGAGACTCTCGGCATCCTGGTCATCGGGTACCGCACGAGCGAGTTCCCTGCGTTCTACTCGCGCACGTCCGGCCTCGCGGTCGGGCACCGCGCGGACTCCGTCGCGGAGGTCGCAGCGGTGCTGAGGGCGATGCAGCGCATCGGTGCAGGCAGGGGAGCGCTGGTGGTGAACCCGATCCCAGAGAGCGGCGAGATCCCCCGAGCGGAGATCGAGGCTCTGGTCGAAGACGCCGTCGACGCGGCCGCATCGGGTGGCGTCGGCGGCAAGCACCTCACCCCGTATCTCTTGGATCGGCTGCTCGCGGCTTCACAGGGACGCACCGTCGAAGCGAACGTGGCGCTCGTGCGTCACAACGCAAGGGTCGCCGCGGACATCGCGGTCGAGCTTGCCGGCGGTCGCGGCGACCGGTGACCGGCGCCACTGGAACCACATCACCGTCGTTCCCCAGGTCGGGGTCTCTTGACAGCAGAGATACGGTGACAGGGCACGGCTGGGACGAGGGAGGTAGGGATGCCCTGGATCTGGACCGACGAGCTCTTCGATGCGATCGCCGCCCGAGGCGCGGGCCACCCTGAGCGATGGCCGGGGAGTCCGATCGGGATCGCGGTACCGGAGGGAGAGGACCCGGTGCGGCACGCTGCATGCACGCTCGGAATCGAGTTGCCGGTGGACGAGGGGCCCGAGACGGCCTCGATCCCGGGGCCGGGGGTGAGGCACCTGTAACATCACGGTGATGAATTCCACGTGCGACTGGTGCGGCGAACCGCTCCCTGGTCGGTCCGGCCCGGGAAGACCGCGTCGCTATTGCCGGCCGAGTCATCGCCAGCGCGGCTATGAGGCCAGGCGGCTTGCGGAGCGGCGGGGCCTGGCTGCGGATGAAGTGCTGGTCTCGCGCCACATGTGGGATCGACTTCGCGATGCCTTGTACCGCCTGCAAACAGCGGCGGAGGATGTCGCTCAGGACGTGATGAGCGGGCGTGCGACGAAGCAGGAGTACGTCGAGGCGCTCGGTCACCTCAGCGCCGCCGTGGGCGATCTCCAGGATGTTGCCGTCGAACCGATGGCGGTCTCACCCGACTGAGCGGCGCGGCGTGCATGGCCGGCTGGGTCCTACGGAGGCCCGCCGCTGATCCCGTAGACCGTTGCGATCACCACGAATCCGGCCAGGATGACCAGCGCCAGCTTCCACTCTTCGCCACGGCCCATCCAGCGAATGAAGAACAGGCGCGACCCGGCGTCGCGCTCGGCACCCGGATCGACGACGGGGATGTCCAGGTCTGCCGCCACTGCCTGCGCGATGCTGAGCTTCTTGGTCCCGAGCATCCAGTGCTCTGCGAACGGTATCGAGTAGAGCTTGCCCCTGATGTCGACGAGCAGTCGGTAGGTGGTGGGGCGGCTGATGCGGAGGACGGGCCGTCCGATGGTCACGCGGCGCGCCGCGCCGGTCGTTTCGGTTTGCGCTTGAGGAGGATCCATGGTTGCCATTGTCATCGCTCTTCCGGTCTCGTGCCTGCCTCAAAGGCCGCCGGCCGAGGGGAGCCAGCCGTCATCGGTCGGCGCGCAGGCATGCCATGGCACGGCGCAGGTTGCGCGCTGTGCGTCGTTCCGCCCCGGTGCGGACCGCCCGGGCCGCTTTGTGCGCCTTGGCGAAGTGGCGGTGGGCGCGATAGGCGCGGAGCAGGCTCTCATCGAGCCGACCGGCTACGGACTGGTAGCCATCGAGGAAGGCCGTATTGAGGGCGTCGACGGGATACTTGGTCGGATCCTCGTAGTCGATCTCGGCAATGAAGGTCGCGGCATCGAGTTCGGGATCGCCCATCGACACCCGGTCGAAGTCGACGAGACCGAGGCGGTCGGTGGTGTGGAGCCATTGGCTCACATGGGGAGAGCCGTGGAGCGGTCTCGGAGGCCCGCCTCCGGCGTGGAGGTGGAGTTCTGCCACGCCGCCGAGAAGATTCTCGACGGGTCCGGTGAGTTGGGGGAACCGCGGCCGGATATCGGACGCCTGCCGGCTCGTTCGCTCCAGCTGGACCGCAGCGTCGTATGTTCGTCGCGGCGTCAGCGAGCTCGCAGCAATCGAGCCGGCTGCCGCGCAGATCCTGGCCGCAAGGGAGGGAGCGGAGTCCGTCATGAGCCTTGCTCTCAGCGGCTCACCGGCGACACCCCCTTGCCAGAGCGAGTTCGTCTCCTCCTCCCAACGCAAGGGAGGTGCCACATCGAAATCCAGCTCGCCTCTTTGATGCGCATCCCAAACGGCGACGCCCTCGTCGTGCAA
The DNA here is from genome assembly GCA_046756805.1 of Acidimicrobiia bacterium. Taxonomy (GTDB): domain Bacteria; phylum Actinomycetota; class Acidimicrobiia; order Spongiisociales; family UBA5794; genus CAMYMC01. The sequence goes on along the minus strand of JBHHXA010000035.1, from coordinate 552 downwards.
GACGGCTCCGCGACCGTCGGGGAACACCTTGACGAACCGTGGCAGCGCTTCAGCGTCCTGCCTCGTCGACAGCGTGCATCGCTTGCGCGGCACATACCGGACGACTCGGGGATCGGTCGTCCTCTCGAGGACATTCGGCAGGGTGTGGAGCCGGGCGTCCCCGGGAAATGGCACGACACGAAGCCAGCCGAGTGCACGATCGTGTGCGGTGTGGAGTGCAGGAGGATGCTCGTCGTTCGGCGGGTCCTCGAACACGTCGACGGTGCAGAGAAGCCGTGGAGGGTCCACGGTCTCGTACACGAGGGTGCTCCAGGGCTGCGCTCGGCCGAGGTTGAGGCCGGCCCAGATGCGTCGCCAGCGCGTCCGCCGCGCCCACGACGGTCTGCGCTCGGAGGCGGCAATCACCGCGGAGAGGGCGATCGCATCCTCGGCCAGGAGGTCCACGCGCGTTTCATAGGGTTCGATCATCAGGCGGGCCCGTCGGAACCGACTGCCGGACCGGCGTGGTGGCCGCACATCATGGAGCCCGTTACGTCACTGTGACGATATAAG
>JBHHXA010000034.1:0-12933 GCA_046756805.1 Acidimicrobiia bacterium | reverse complement strand
TCGGTGCCGAGCGGGCTCGGCTCGAAGGACCCGGGTCCGACGCTCGAGGCGCTGGGGATCGTCGCCGACATCGCCGCAGGCCGCACACCCGCGGTCGTCTGCAGCACCGTCGGCACCACGGGGACAACGGCCGTCGACCCCGTCCGCGCCGTCGCCGAGATCGCCCGCACCCACGGTCTGTGGCACCACGTCGATGCGGCCTATGCAGGTACCGCGATGCTGTGCCCCGAGTTCCGGCATCACCAGGACGGACTCGAGCTCGTCGACTCCTACGTCTTCAACCCGCACAAGTGGATGATGACGACCTTCGACTGCTCGGCGTTCTTCGTGGCCGACCGTTCACAGCTCATCGAGACGATGAGCATCCTGCCGCCGTACCTCCGTGACCAGGCTGCAGCGTCGGACGAAGTCGTGGACTACCGCGATTGGCACGTGCCGCTGGGACGCCGCTTCCGTGCACTCAAGCTCTGGTTTGTGCTCCGCAGCTACGGCGCCTCCGGCATCAGGGCTCTGGTCCGCAACCACGTCGCGCTGGCCCACGACCTGGCAGACCGCGTCACCGGTAACAACCGGCTCGAGCTCGTCGCACCCGTCCCGTTCGCCCTCGTGTGCTTTCGCCACGTCGGCGGCGACGAGGCAACGGCCGCCCTGGCCGAGGCGATCAACGCCGACGGTCGCGCACACGTCACACCGTCGGAGATCGACGGCCGGTCGTTCATCCGAGTCGCCATCGGCCAGACGACGACCGAAGCCCGTCACGTCGAGCGGCTGTGGGAGATCATCGAAGACGCCAGCTGAGCGGGCCCGGCTATAGGCCGGCGCGATCCGACTCCGCCCGGAGATGCCCGATGAATTCACGCATCATGAAGCCCGTCGCACCCCACATCACGCCCTCTTCGAACTCGTAGAACCACATGGTCCGGCCAAACCACTTGCTGGAGCTCCACTTGTCGTCGTCGAGCAGATCGGAGACGGCGGGCTCGATGATCAGCTCGACCTCGCGCTCATCCGGCGAGAGCGTCTCGGGTCGCTCCACCCGCGCTACGACGGGCACGATGAGGTTGCGCGGATCGCGAGTCGTAACGGGCGTCAGGCCTCCGACGACGTGGACCGCATCCTCGGGCAGGCCCACCTCCTCGCAGGCCTCACGCCGCGCCGTGTCCTCCGGCGCCTCGCCATCCTCCATCCGTCCTCCGGGGAAGACGACGTCCCCGGGATGGGTCCGCATGTGGCCGGGACGCTTCGTCAGGATCACCCTCACCACGTCCCCGGCATCGCGGTACAGGGGGACGAGTACCGCCGCTTTGGCATGCTTGGGTCGGGGGACCGGCCCGAGCGCATCGAGCCTGGACCAGATGTCGAGCATCGCGGCAGCATAGAGTTGGGACCAACACCATCATGGCGACCGTGATCAGCCAGCACCCGCGATTCACGCCGAGGCTCGTGTTGCGCCCGTTCCGCAAGCGCGACGTCGGCGCGGTGCACGAGGCCATCCTCGCCTCTCTCCCCGACCTCGCGCAATGGTTGCCGTGGGCTGCGAGCAACTACTCACGCCCCGTCACCACCCAGTTCCTTCGCGACTCGGTCACCGCGTGGGGCGATGAGAAGGCGTACGACTTTGCGATCCGCTCCAGGGAGGACCCGGACCGTCATCTGGGGAACGCCTCGGTGTGGTGGACCTCGAAAGCGAACCTGGCAGGAGAGATCGGCTACTGGATCCGTTCCGATGCGACGGGCTCAGGCGTCTGTACGGAGGCAGTGGCCCGCCTGCTCCAGGTGGGGTTCGAGGAGCTCGGCATGCACCGTGCCTCGCTGCGGATCGCCGTCGGCAACGTCGCATCGGAACGCGTGGCGGAGAAGCTGGGATTCCTGCGCGAGGGTCTGTTGCGCGACGAGGTCAAGGTGGGAGCGGTGTGGCTCGACCACACCGCGTGGGGTCTGCTGGATCGGGAGTGGCAGGTGGAGCGTCTCCGGTACGAGGCGGAAGCCTGGGTCTGACCACGTCCGGTGCTGCGGTCCCGTCGCCGGAAACCCGCAGCTGAAATCGAGTCCGCTCCTATCGTCGGCGCATGCTGCGTTCGTTCCTGACGATCGTCGAGCGGATGCTGTTCGCAGCCGTGGCGATCCTGCTGCTCGTCATCGTCGCCGTGCTCTTCGTCCAGGCGCTCCGAGGCACAACGCGAACGAGCCCCGCCAACGGGGGCGAGTCGGCAGCGTCGACCGCTGCCACTGCCGCGAGCAGTGCTGCGGACTTCTCTACCGGATCGTGCGAGGAGGAGCTCCCACCGGAGCGTGAGGGCACAACGCTGCTCCGCGTCTTCTACACCTGCGGAACCGGAACGGCACCGACCGGGGACTCCTTCGTGTTCCGCACCGTTCCCGCCACCGACGAACCGCTCGAAGCAACGCTCCGCCAGCTCGTCGCAGGGCCGTCCAACGACGAGATCGACCTCGGGTTCCGATCCGTCTTCACGAGCGCCGACGCGGAGATCATCGACTCCGTCAGCATCCGGGGAAGGAAGGCGACAGTAGATTTCACCTCGCTGCCCGTCATCAACAACCTCGCGCCGGAGGACGACGTCGGCTTCTTCGTGGCGAACCTCAACGCAAACGTCTTCCAGCACGCTGCGATCCGCACGGTCGAGTATCGCATCGACGGGAGTTGCTCGGCGTTCTGGGCCCACGTCGCAGACGGCACCGGGTGCCGGGTCGTCGCCGAGGAGAACTTCACGGCAGACATGGCGGCCAACCTCGACTCCTGACCAGGGACGCGAACGACGGGACGCCGGCCGGCGCCCCGTCGTGTCGTCTTGGACGCGACTGCGTCTCTACATCATCCCTTCCATGCCGCCACCGTGGCCGCCCATCGCCGGCGGCTCATCCTGCGGCTCCTCGGCGACAAGCGCCTCGGTCGTGATGAGCAGCGCCGCGATCGAAGCCGCGTTCTGCAGCGTGGCTCGCGTCACCTTGGCGGGATCGATGATCCCTGCGCCAATGAGGTCGCCGTAGGTGCCATCGGCAGCGTTGAAGCCCGTGCTTCCCTCTGCCTCGCGGACACGCTCGACGACGACGCCGCCCTCGTGGCCGGCGTTGACGGCGATCTGACGCAGCGGGTGCTCGAGCGCACGGCGAACGAGCTGCCGTCCGGCTTTCACGTCGTCGGTGCCCCCACGGACCTTCTCGATCGCGCCCTGGGAGCGCAGCAACGCAACACCACCACCGGGGACGATGCCCTCTTCGACGGCGGCACGAGTCGCCTGGATGGCGTCCTCGATGCGATGCTTCTTCTCCTTGAGCTCGACCTCGGTAGCCGCGCCGACCTTGAGGACGGCCACGCCGCCCGAGAGCTTGGCAAGACGCTCTGCGAGCTTCTCACGATCCCAGTCGGAGTCGCTGTTCTCGATCTCCTTGCGGATCTGCTCGACACGGGCCGCGACCTCGGCATGAGAGCCCGCACCTTCGACGATGGTGGTGTTGTCCTTGGTGACGACCACCTTCCGGGCCTTGCCCAGCATGTCGAGGCTGACGCTCTCGAGCTTGAGGCCGATCTCCTCGGAGATGACCTGCGCTCCGGTCAGGATCGCGATGTCCTGGAGCATGGCCTTGCGCCGCTCCCCAAACCCTGGAGCCTTGACGGCCGCGGATGCAAAGGTGCCGCGGATCTTGTTGACGACGAGCGTGGCGAGTGCCTCACCCTCGACGTCCTCGGAGAGCACGAGGATCGGCTTGCCCGTCTGCATGACCTTCTCGAGCACAGGAAGCAGATCCTGCACCGAGCCGATCTTCTGGTTGGCAATGAGGACGAAGGCGTCCTCGAGCACGGCTTCCTGCCGATCCGGGTCGGTGATGAAGTACGGCGAGATGTAGCCCTTGTCGAACTGCATGCCCTCGGTGAACTCCAGATCGACACCGAACGTCTGGCTGTCCTCGACGGTGATGACACCTTCGTTCCCCACCTTCTGCAACGCCTCGGCGATGCGCTCGCCGATCGTCAGGTCGGCGGCGGAGTTTGCGGCGACATAGGCGATCTGGTCGACCGCGCTGGAATCGACGGGTGTCGAAATCTCCTCGATCGCCCCGACGACCTTTGCGACCGCCTCCTCGATGCCCTGCTTCAGCTCCATGGGATTGGACCCGGCGGCGACGAGCCGCAGACCCTCGTGCACCATGGCCTGAGCCAGCACGGTCGAGGTGGTCGTGCCGTCACCGGCGACGTCGTTCGTCTTGTTGGCGACTTCGTACGCGAGCTTGGCGCCCATGTTCTCGTACGGGTCCTCGAGCTCGATCTCCTTGGCGATCGTGTAGCCGTCGTTGGTGATCGTGGGGGCTCCCCACTTCTTCTCGAGCACCACGTTGCGGCCCTTGGGTCCGAGCGTCACCTTGATGGTGTCTGCGAGCTTGTCGACGCCCGCCTGGAGACCCCTACGAGCCTCTTCGCTGAATCTGAGATCCTTCGCAGCCATGTTGTTGGCTTCCTCCTAACCGAGTACGGCGAGTACGTCGCGGGACGAGAGGATGAGATAGTCGTCACCCTCATACTTGACTTCGGTGCCGCCGTACTTCGAGTAGAAGACGAGGTCGCCGACGCTCACATCGACGGGAGTCCGCTCTCCGTCTTTGTACTCACCGGGACCGACCGCAAGGACCTCGCCGAGCTGCGGCTTTTCCTTTGCGGTGTCCGGGATGACGAGGCCGCTGGCGGTCCGCGCCTCATCCTCCTCCTTGGGCTTCACGACGATGCGATCGCCCAGGGGCTTGAGATCCATCCGGTTCTCCTCCTTCGAGCAGTGTTAGCAGTCGGTTCGTTCGATTGCTAGACCGTAGCAGTCTACGAGAAAGACTGCTAGACAAGTGTAGCGCACCGCGGGCCTGGTTCAGCCGCTGAAAATGGGACCCATCTCGCGTCCCGTCACCACGCCGACCACCCGCCGATCCGCAACGGCGAGCACGAGTCCGGCGGGGGCGGCCGGTCTGCCCAGGAAGTCCTCGAGACGCTCGGCGGCGGGCGCGACATCACGATGCCCGACGAGCCTCATCACCTCGGAGACCGGGGTGATGAGGCGGGCGGGTTCAGAGAGTGCCGCGATCGCCTGCTCACCGATCACTCCTCGTACCCGCCCTTCGATCTCGACCGGGACCGGCAGCAACTCCGGCCCCACCTGGTGCAGCCGCACCACCTCGGCAACGGTGATGTCCCCCGGCACGGACTCGGTGACGCGGCGCATGACGTCACCAACGGTGAGCCCGTCGATGCGGGACAGGAGCCGCTCCCGACCCGCCGCACCGACCGCGGCCCTGTACAGGAACCAGGCGACGGCGATCGTCCACAAGCCGCTCACGTCTCGTCTCCGCAGGACGAGCCATGCGCCGACACCGAGGAGACCCAGCGCAAGGAACCTTCCCGACTCGATGGCGATCCGTGTCGCTCGATCACGGTCCCCCTGTCGCCACAGCAGAGCACGTAGGGCCCTGCCTCCGTCGAGCGGGAAGCCGGGAAGCAGATTGAACAGTGCGAGAAGGACGTTCACCACCGCCAGCACCCGACCGAGGCGGCCGGCCAGCACCCAATCCCCGGGGACTACGAGAGCCACCAGCCACAGGAGCCCGCCGAGCGCTGCCGAGGCGACGGGACCTGCCACCGCGATAGCAAACTCGTCGCCCGGGTCGGACGCTTCGCGCTCGATCTCCGACACACCGCCGAATATGAGCAGACGGATCCGCCGCACCGGGAGCCCACGCCGACCGGCGAGGATCGAGTGGCTCAACTCGTGGGCCAGCACGCCGCCGATGAACAAGACGCCACCGATCGCCGCTGCCAGCAGGAGCGTGTCGCGTGATGAGTCGGGCGACACGCGACGCAGATCGACGAACAGCGATCCGACGAGCAATACCCCGAGCACGACCAGCGAGAAGTCTGCGGTGACATCGATGCCCGCGATGCGCCCCAGCCGGAAGCCCTGCTTCAGCGCCCGCATTCAGCCGCCGAGCGCCAGACCCGGCGCAACCTCTGCGCTCCACGGCGTGTGATCTCCCGAAGCGAGACGATGCCCCGCGGCTGCCGCGATCATCGCGCCGTTGTCGGTGCACAACTCCGGTGAGGGGAGACAGAGGCGCACCCCGCGGTGCTCCGCCTCCTCGGCAAGCCTCTGTCGAAGCCTGCGATTGGCGAGCACGCCGCCCCCGCCGGCCACGATGCCGACGCCGGTGTGCTCCACGGCATTGAAGGTCTTGTCGACCAGAACATCGACGATGGCCTCCTGGATCGAAGCGGCGACGTCCGCCAGGGGTGGCACCGCGTTGTCTGCTTTGGCCTGCATCAGCCAGGTCACGACCGACGTCTTGAGCCCGCTGAACGAGAAGTCGAAGGGGCGGTCCCGCAACCCCCGAGGAAACGCGATCGCGGCCAGGTCCCCACCGTCTGATGCCTGGTCGATCGCGGGCCCTCCCGGGTACCCCAGGCCCATGAAACGAGCGAGCTTGTCGAAGGCCTCGCCGGCCGCGTCGTCCATCGTGGACCCGAGCACGTCGTACACGCCCCACTCGCGGACGTGGACGATCTGGCTGTGGCCGCCCGATGCGAGCACCACGACGGCGGGCGGTTCGTAGTCGTCGTTCTCGAGACGTGGAGCAAACAGATGGCCCTCCATGTGGTCGACCCCCACGAATGGCTTCTTCAGGCTCCACGCCAGCGCCTTGCCGAACGAGAACCCGACGATGAGCGCACCCGCGAGACCCGGGCCCCTGGTGGCGGCGACCGCATCGAGCTGATCGCTGTGGACTCCTGCTTTGGCAAGAGCTGAGTGGACGAGGGGACGGAGCGCTTCGACATGAGCGCGCGCCGCAACCTCGGGAACGACCCCGCCGAAGCGAGCATGCGCATCGGTCTGGGAGGCCAGCACCGAGGAACGCACCTCGAACCCCTCCACGACGGCCACGCCGGTCTCATCGCAACTCGTCTCGATACCGAGGATCAGCGGTGCATCCGTCACGTCGGCCCCTCCAGCGTCCCCCGGATGGTCTCGATCCGATCCCTGTACTGCGGCGTGTCGATGTCGATGGCCCACATCACGAGAGCATCCTCGTCTTCGTAGTAGTTCTTCCGCCTACCGACGGGGGCGAAACCGAACCGCTCGTAGAGCTGTCGAGCCGGACTGTTCGACACCCGGACCTCGAGCGTGAGATGCCGCGCTTCTCGATCAAGTGCCCGATCGATGAGGGCCAGCAACAGACGTGAGCCGAGACGGTGCCTGCGCTCGTCGGGGTCGACGGCGACCGTCGTGACGTGCGCGTCCTCCTCGACGAGGAGCAGCCCGCCGTAGCCGATGATCGCGTCATCGTCTCCCACCGCAACGAGATAACTCCTGTTCGCCATCGCCAGCTCGTCGTAGAAGACCCGCGCCGACCACGGCTGGGAGAAGACCGCGCGCTCGAGCGTCGCGACGGAGGCGATGTCGCCCCTCGTCATGGGACGGATCACGACGGTGGTGCTCACGATGCGGCTCCCGGCCACACGCCCTCCTCCCTGAACTCCGACCAGTTGATCGCCGCGTCGGCGTCCCGCAAGTAGATCGGTCTGATGTCCTCGGGTGAGGCGTAGTCCTCTTTGCCGGCACGGATCGTGGCGATCTCCAACATCACATCCGCGGACGGGTACCGCGGTCTCCCCGTCTTGGCCCGATGCATGCCCTTGAACACCGCATCGGGGAGCACCTTCCAATCGCCGACGAGGAGGGCCTCGGTGGGGCTGCTGTCAACCAGAGCACAGAGCGCCTCCGCCGTGACGACCTCGGTGGCTCCATCCCGCACCACGCCACCGGGGACCGGGCTGAAGGGCGCCGTGGCCACCTCGCCGCGGCGCACATCGACGATCGGCCAGATCTGACGGCGGCCGGTCGCAGCACGCAGGGCGAGCACCGTGAGGGAGCTCATCGACATGATGGGCACTCCTACGGCAGCGGCAACCCCCTGAGCGACCGAGATCCCGGCCCGGATCCCCGTATAGGGACCGGGGCCGACATCCACGGCGACGAGGTCGAGATCACGGGGCGACCACCCGGTGCTGGCGAAGCAGAACTCGATAGCGGGGACGAGGAACCCGACATGGCCGCGACGGTTCACCTGAAGAGACATCGCCAGAACCTCAGCGTCCTCCCCCAATGCCACGGAGCTCGCCGGTGTGGCGGTCTCGATCGCGAGAATCCTCATGCCAGGAGCTCCTCGATCGGTCGGTCGTCCCAGCCGCCGCGAGGGATAACCCGGATCGTTCTCTCTTCCGCATCACCGATTTCGATCTCCACGAGCAGATGATCGGCCGGAACACCCGCCGCGACGACGTTGCCCCACTCGATCAGGAGGACACCGTCCCGAGCCGCTTCGGGGAGCTCGAGATCATCCAGCTCGCCCGTCGAACCGAGCCGGTAGACGTCGGCGTGGACGACGGGCATGAACCCTTCGTACCGCCGCACGAGCACGAAACTCGGGCTGGTCACGGTCTCTGCGACGCCGAGACCCTCGGCGATGCCGGTGGCAAGCAGGGTCTTCCCCGCACCGAGACGGCCCCCGAGCAGCACGACGTCGCCGGGACGGAGCAGACCCGCCAGCTTGCGACCGAGCGCGAGCGTGTCGGGTGGGGACGCCGAGCCGACTTCGATCACGGCAAATGGCCTCTCTTGCTCAACCGAACATCTCCAGTTGCTCCTGCGTGGGCACCGGTGTCTGTGCCGCTTCCTCACGACCCTGTGCCGGCTCGTTGCCCGCAGTGGCCGGTGGTGCAGCCAGGACCCGGCGGACCAGCGAGAAGTCGAACCTCATCTCCTCCAGCACCCGTGCGCTCCCCCGCAGCGCTGCGGCAGGATGAAAGGTGGGCACGAGCTGACGGCCCCACCAGGCGTAGGCCCGGCCCCGCATCCGCGTGATGCCGGTCTCGGTAGGCAGCAGCAGCTTCGTTGCGAAGTTCCCCATCGTGACGACGACCTTGGGGTCGACGAGCGTGATCTGGCTTCTGAGGTACGGCTTGCACGCATCGATCTCCGCCGGTCTGGGGTCGCGATTACCGGGTGGCCGGCACTTGACGACGTTGCCGATGTACACGTCCTCGCGTCTCAGGTCGATCTCCCCGAGCAACTGCTCAAGCAGGTTGCCCGACGGCCCCACGAACGGCAGACCCTGCTCGTCTTCGCGCTGACCGGGGCCCTCGCCCACGAACATGACTTCGGCGCCCACGCCGCCGGATCCGAACACGACGTTCGTCCTCCGCTCGTGGAGTTCGCAAGCGGTACACACCGCAGCTTCACGGTTCAGCTCGGCCAGGGCGACGGCCGGGTCTGCGGGTGCATCCGTCACGGGTTCGTCTCCCCGCCGACGGTGGGAACGCCGCCCAGTGATGTCGCGCTGCGCACGCCACGCACGACAGATTCGGCCACGACCCGAAACACCGCCTCCCCGAGCGCGTCAACGTCCGCGGCCATGCTGCCACACGAGATCGCGAACACGACATCTCCGTCGTAACGCGTGTGAGCGGGGCGGAGACAGAGTGCGAGGGCGTCGTGGGCCCGCACCGTGAATCGCATGAGATCGGTGCGGCTGAGAGCCGCATCGGTGGCTACGGCGACGAGGGTCGTGTGCTCGAGCGGTCTCGTCATCGCGGGACCACCGTCAGGCAACGATGGCCCTCCCGTGAGCGAAGCGCCATCGGGCGTGAAGACATCCCCGGTCGCGTTCGCAACGACCAGCGCGGCTACCACGGCAGAGTCGACCGTCGTCGCCGACGATCCGAGGCCCCCTTTTCGCACGTTCTCGAAGCCGCGCCACCCTGCGACGACCGCCCCCGTGCCGGCGCCGACACTCCCCTCGGCGACGGGATCGTCCGTCGCGGCTCGATACGCAGCAGCGCCGTCCGCCGGCCCGGGCCGGACGCTGCCGTCACCGACCATGAGGTCGTAGAGGATGGCGGCAGGAACGATGGGGACCGGACCGGCCATCGTGGGGTGGCCCCTGCCCTCAGATTCGAGCTCGCGCACGACGCCGTCCGCGGCGGCGAGGCCGAACGCACTCCCCCCACCGAACACGAGCGCCTGGATCGTCTCCACCTTCATCCCCGGTGCCAGCAGCCCTACTTCCCTGGTACCGGGAGCGGCACCCCGCAGCTCGACGGCTGCGACATTGGGCTCCGGGAAGATCATCACGGTCACACCCGTGACGGCGTTCGAATCTGCCCAATGACCGACCCGAACCCCCGCCACCGACGTGAGCGTCCGGTTGGCTGTCATCGCACCCCCAAATGGCGACGGGGGAGCCTGGGCCCGAAGTCGCACACGATCTCGTAGTTGATCGTGCCGAGCAGATCCGCCCACTCATCGACGGAGATCTCTTCACCGCCCTGGGTACCGAGCAAGACGACCTCGTCCCCGACGGCCACCGCATCGTCTCCGACGTCGACCACGATCTGGTCCATGGTGACCGTCCCTGCAAACGGGTAGCGCCGCCCCCCGATGAGCACCGCACCCCCGACCTCGGACAACCGCCTCGCGACGCCGTCCGCATAGCCGATGGGGACGGTGGCGACGGTACCGCCGGTTCGCATCTCCCTGCGTCTTCCATACGAAGGCCTCTCCCCCGCTGCGACACGCCGGACCATCGTGACCCGTGACACCACCCGCATCGCGGGTCGTAGGTCGAGGTCGCGGCCGACGTGCGGAGCGGGACGGAGCCCGTAGATGCCGAGCCCGACACGGACGAGTTCGAAGCGCGCTTCGGGGAACTCGAGCGCACCGGCCGTATTGGCGGCGTGGGAGAGCGGCGGCGCGATGCCGCCGGCCAGGAGCTCGTCGCGGAGAGCGGCGAACGCTGCCGTCTGTCGCTTCGTGTACTCCGCGTCTTCCTCGGCGACGGCGAAGTGCGTCCACAGCCCTTCGAGATGGAGCAAGGCGTGCCCCGCGACGAACCGGGCGAGCGCCGCCGCATCATCCGGTTCTGCCCCGACGCGATACATGCCCGTGTTCACCTTGACGTGAATCGGGTAAGGCTCCTTGCCGGCCGCGGAAGCTGCCGCAGCGATGGCTTCGACGAACGGCGCGCGGTACACGGTCGGGATCAGGTCGAAGTCCACGACCGCCGGCGCGTCTCCTATCTCGCATTCGGAGAGGAGCAACACGGGGTCGGTGATGCCGGCGTCCCTGAGCCTGCGACCCTCCTCAACGAGCGCCACGCCGAGACGTGTCGCTCCACCAGCGAGAGCAGCCCGCGCCACCGGCACGTCGCCATGACCGTAGGCGTCGGCCTTCACGACGGCGCACAGCTCGGCGGGCGCCACGGCCGCGGCGATCACCGAGACGTTGTGCCGGACCGCCTCTAGGTCGATCTCGACCCACGAAGGCCTCACCAGGCGTACTCCCCGATCGTCGCCGCCAGCCGCTCGGCGGTCACCGTACCGCGGGCCGCGAGGGCTGCCGCCGCAGTGCCGTGCCAGTATGCCGCCGACCTTGCCGCGATCTCGCCGTCGAGTCCTCTGGCCCAGAACGCGGCCGTCATCCCCGCAAGCACGTCCCCCGTGCCGATCGTCGCCAGTTCTCGCCCTCCGGAAGTCACCACCCAGCGGTCGGCACCGACGATGAACGTCGGGTTGCCCTTGAGGAGGACCACGACCCCGGCCCGGTCCGGCAGCTCGGAGGCGGCGACGTAGCTGGGCTCGGCACCGATGACGCTTCGGAACTCACCGGCGTGGGGCGTGACGACGGTGGGACCCGACCGCGCCGCCAGCTCGTCGATGCCCGGCAACGACGTGATCGCGTCCGCGTCGAGCACCACGGGCCCCGGGAGAGCATTGAGGAGAGTGGTAACGAAGGGTCGCTGCCCGACACCGAGGCCCGGTCCGAGCACCACGACGTCGAAGCGGGCAGCGCGCTCGAGCACCGCGGCTGCATCCTCGACATCGAAGCGATCTCCACTGCCGATCGGCCTGGTCATGATCCCCGGTCCCGATGCAGCAACGACGGGAGAGACGCCGGCGGGACAGGCCACCGCGACGGCGCCCGCACCCATCTCGAGTGCGCTGCGCGCTGCCAAAACCGGCGCACCGGTGATCCCGGGTGAGCCTCCCACCACCAGAACGGATCCTGCCGACCACTTGTGGGCGACTCGGTCCCGCACGGGGCGAGGCGCATCGCCCTCCTCACACAGCTTCAACTCCGGCTCCCCGCCGACGAGCCCGATGTCGCACACCGACACCACGCCGCACAGGTCAGGGCCGGCGCCGATGAGATGCCCGGGCTTCAGCGCATGGAAGGTGACGGTGCGTGCGGCGCGGAACACGGGACCCTGCGCTTCGCCGGAGAGCGCATCGAGACCCGACGGGACATCGACGGCCAGCACCGGAGGACCTGGTGCGAGCCACGGGCGGGCCGCTTCGGGCAGGACGCCGCGAAAGCCGACCCCGAACAAGGCGTCCACCACGAAGTCGCACGGCTCGGGCACGCCCAGCTCCGTCGAGGGGATGCCGTGCGCCGCGGCAGCGCGTCCGGCTCCCTCGGCAGCGGATCCCGCGCGGGGCGTGCCGACCGTGCGGATCGAGACTGCACAGCCCCGTGATCTGAGGTGACGTGCCGCGACGAAACCGTCGCCGCCGTTGTTGCCCGGACCGCAGAGCACCATCACCCGCGACCCGTAGCCGGCTCCCATCTCGGATGCCGCAATCGCCACACCCAGGCCGGCCCGCTCCATGAGGACGGGCACGAGCTCCGCTGCACCGGCGTCGAGGCGTGCGGATTCGGCAGGGGTGATAACGGGCTGCACGATGCGACGCTATCAGCTCGGACGGCCGCCAACTGAGACACCCCGAAACCAGCAGACCTACCGGCCGGAGTCGGGGAGCTGTCCGGGCGGATACACCGGCGGGAACCCCTCCGGCGGGCCCTCACCCATCGACATCGCAAAGAC
>JBHHXA010000033.1:0-13007 GCA_046756805.1 Acidimicrobiia bacterium | reverse complement strand
GCCTGTATTGGGCGACCGAGCATCCGGATCGAGTTCGGTCGCTGTTCATCCTCACCCCGTTCGCCCACCGCCCCCGGGGAAGGGTGAGGCTGCCCATACCGCTGAAGCTGCTGCGCGCCCCCGGTGTGGGCGAGGTGCTCGCCAAAGGTGTGCACTTCTTCGTTCGTGCGGTGCTCTTCAACGCCGGCGTCAAGCACAGGAAGCGGTTGACCGCCGACGTGAAGAAGGCGTACCTGGCGCCGCACCCGACCTGGGCGAGTCGCACGGCGATCCTCGTGTTCCCACGCGAGATCCCGTCCGGTCCGGGCGGTGCCGTCTCGGATCTCACCGGTGACATCGAGGCCGGCCTCCAGAAGCACTTCCGGGACAAGCCGGTGCAGATCGTGTGGGCGATGAAGGACATTGCCTTCACCCCGGACATAATCGACGAGCTGTGGCTCGACACCTTCCCCGATGCCGATGTACTGCGACTCGACGATGCCGGTCACTATCTCCAGGAGGACGCACACGAACGGATCGTGCCGGCGCTCGTGGAGTTTCTCCGGAACGGCTGACTGATGCCGTGACACGCAGCTTTTGCGCCGTTCTGCCGGCCAGGAGCGCCGCTCGCGGCGTCCTCGTCCTCGACGTAGTACCAACTACGCCATCGTCCTGGGTCCTACCGAGCGACGCCCCTGGCTCGGCATCGACGACACGAACGTTACGTGACACGGCACTGGCTGCGTCGGCGGGGCGGGGGTCTCGTTTCGGCAGTGTCCGACCGGGATCCCTCGATATGATCGTGAGGTGCCCTCTCACGACTACGACGTGCTCATAGTCGGTAGCGGATTCGGCGGCAGCGTCGCTGCGCTGCGTCTGACCGAGAAGGGATACTGCGTCTGCGTGCTCGAGTCGGGCCGGCGCTTTCTCTCCGGCGACTTCCCGAAGACGAATTGGAACGTGCGGCGCTTTCTCTGGTTTCCCCGGCTCGGCATGCGCGGCATTCAGCGGCTCACCCTGCTCCCCGATGCGCTCGTGCTCACCGGAGTGGGTGTGGGCGGCGGATCTCTCGTCTACGCCAACACGCTCTACGAGCCCCACGACGCCTTCTACCAGGACCCCCAGTGGTCCGACATCACAGACTGGCGATCCGAACTGGCCCCGTTCTTCGGTGTGGCGAAGCGAATGCTCGGCGTGACGGCGACTCCGCACGAAACGCCTGCGGACCACGTCCTGCATCAGGTGGCCCGCCACTTCGGTGTGGAGGAGACGATGCAGTCGACGCCGGTTGGTGTCTTCTTCGGGGAGCCGGGCGTCGAGGTGCCCGATCCGTTCTTCGGCGGAGCAGGGCCGCACCGCACCGGATGCACGGAGTGCGGCGGGTGCATGGTGGGGTGCCGGTACGACGCCAAGAACTCGTTGGATCGGAACTACCTGTATCTGGCCGAGGCCGGCGGCGCCGTGGTCAGGGCAGAGCATCATGTGGTCGACGTCACGCAGCTCCCGGATGGCGGATACCGGGTGGACACCGAACGGCCGGGGGCGTGGGTCTGGAAACGGCGTCGCAGCTTCACCGCAGGGCAGGTCGTTCTTGCCGCCGGGGCCCTCGGCACCACCCGGCTGTTGCTCGAGCTCGCGGAGCGTGGGAGCCTTCCCGGGCTCTCCTCACGAGTCGGGCATGTCGTGCGCACGAACTCGGAGGCCGTGCTCGGCGCTTCTGCGCGGAGGAGGGACGTCGACTATTCGGAGGGTGTCGCGATCACCTCTTCGATCCACCCCGAGGAGCGCACCCACATCGAGCCGGTGCGGTATCCCAAGGGCAGCAACGTGATGGGGCTCCTCGCAACGTTGTTGACCGATGGTGGAGGCCGGCTTCCCCGTCAGCTCCGGTTCCTGGGAAACATCCTGCGACATCCTGTGACGTTCCTTCGCAGCCTGTCGGTGTGGCACTGGTCCGAGCGGACCGTGATTCTTCTGGTGATGCAGAGCTACGACAACGCCATCCGGCTCTACCGGAAGCGGGGCAGGCTGACGTCGGAGCAAGGTCACGGGCAACCCAATCCGACGTACATCCCGATCGCCAACGAAGCCGCCCGTGCCGCCGCCGTCGCGATGGACGGGGACGCCGGCAGCGCCGTCAACGAGGTTCTCTTCGATACGCCGACGACGGCGCACATCCTCGGCGGGGCATCTATCGGGGCCGGTCCCGACACCGGTGTCGTCGACGCTCATCACCGTGTGTTCGGGTATGAGGGACTCCACGTCGTGGACGGGTCGGTGGTCGGTGCCAACCTGGGCGTCAACCCTTCGCTTACGATCACGGCCCTTGCCGAGCGGGCGCTTGCGTCCTGGCCTGCGAAAGGGTCGCCTGATCCGCGACCGTCCCCGGGAGAACCCTACCGTCGGGTCGCGCCCGTGGCTCCCGTCGCTCCTGCTGTCGACCCGGGGGTGCTGGGTGTCGACCCGTGGCGATCGGAGTAACAGCCCATCCCTGCGCGGCCGGTTGGTGCGTCCCGTCGTCCAGCGCCTGCGGAGAAGATAATGTGGCCCTGATCGGAGGGCACCCATGACCGATCACGGGCGGCGCGTCTACGAGTCGATTCTCGAGATGCTCCCCGACGAGCACAATCCGACCCCTCTCGTGGCCCTGCACCGCGTGCTGCCGTACGAGCACACCAAGGTGTACGCCAAGCTCGAGTGGTACAATCCGTTCGGCGCGGTGAAGGACCGCATCGCAGCGAACATGATCCGCGCTGCCGCCGATCGGGGCACGCTCGACGAGGTGACATCCCTCGTCGAGGCGACGTCCGGTAACACCGGCATGGGTCTGGTGATGGTCGCCAACGCCTCGGGCTACTCCGTGACGACACCCTTGTCGAAGCAGATCCCGCTCGAGAAGCGCATCGCGCTCCGGCTCTTCGGGAGCGACGTGATCGAACTCGACGACAGCCTCTGTCCGGCACCGGGTCAGCCCGAGGGCGCCATCCAGCAGGCGGCCCAGCTCGGAGCAGAGCCAGCGCGGCACAACCTCAACCAGTATGCGAACGAGGACAACCCGGCTGCCCACTACCGGACGACCGGGCCCGAGATCTGGCGACAGACTCGCGGGGCGGTGACCCACTTCGTTGCCGGTCTCGGGACGTGCGGCACCATCACCGGCACGGGGAGATACCTGAAGGAGCAGGGCCCCGTCCAGGTGCTCGGCGTCCACCCCGAAGAGGGGCACGACATCCCCGGTGTCCGCAGCATCAGGCAGCTGGCGATGACGGAGCTGTTCGCACCGGACGAATACGACGGGCTGATCGAGGTGAGCAACCAGGACGCCTACGCGATGACGCTGCGTCTCAACAGGGAGGAGAGCATCGTCGCCGGTCCCAGCTCGGGTCTGGCGCTGAGCGGGGCCCTGCGCCTCGTGCCCGACGATCCCGGCACGGTCGTCGTCGTGATGTTTCCCGACAACGTCTTCAAGTACACCGCCAGCTTCCGGCGCCATTATCCCGATCTCTTCCCGGACGACGACCCCGCCGCGGCGCCAACAGGCCCCGATCCACTCGTCACCCTGCTACGGGAGACTGCTCGCGGCTCGGCGGACACGATCACCCCTCGAGAGGCAGCTGAGGTGGGTGCCGCGGACCACGTGCTCATCGACGTGCGTACCCCGCCCGAGTTCGGGGCGGGCCGGGCACCGACCTCTGTGAATGTGCCGCTTGCCGATCTGGAGAACGGCAATGGCTCGGTGCGGATGCTCCCTGAAGACAAGGACCAGCTCATCCACGCCATCTGCGGCGTCGGTGAGCGGTCCCTGACGGCGATGCTGATTCTGAAGTCGATGGGCTATCGCAACGTCAAGAACGTCGACGGAGGGCTCGCGGCCTGGGTCCGCGCCGGGTTGCCCACCGAGAACTGAGGCTGCACCACTGCTCGGGGCTGAGCCCGAGCCGGGACCGGCTGCGGTAGATTCAGTCCGCCATCCAAGGGAGCAGTGGTGGAAGACACATACGCAGCTGATCTACGTCATCTCGTCCTGCACTTCACGAAGGGCGAAGCGTGGAAGAACGCAACGGTGCCGGTGTACGTGCGGGGAGAGGGGTGTTACCTCTGGGACGATGCCGGGCGCAGGTACCTCGACGGTCAGGCAGGGCTCTTCGTTGTACAGATAGGACACGGCCGGTCCGACATCGCGGGAGCAGCGGCCAAACAGATGACGCAACTCGGCTACACGCCCTCCTGGTCGGCGACGCACCCCGGGGCGGTGGAGACGGCCAAGCTGATCGCCGGTCTGGCTCCCGGCGATCTCGATGCGGTCTTCTTCGTGTCGTCGGGTTCGGAGGCTGTCGAGTCGGCGATCAAGTTCGCCAGGCAGCATCATGCCGCGCGGGGGAATCCGCAGAAGACGAAGGTGGTGAGCCGCAACCTCTCGTATCACGGGACCACCATGGGCGCCCTCTCCGCCACCGGTCTCGATGCGATCAGGAAGCCGTTCGAGCCACTGCTGCCGGGCTTCATCAAGGTGCCTGCCACCCTCGGCTTCGAGGACGGTGTCTCCGCAGCCGCACCCGTCGAGGAGGCCGTCCTGGCTGCGGGTCCGGAGACCGTCGGCCTGCTGATCGCGGAGCCCGTCCAGAACGGCGGGGGAGCCATCGTGCCGCCGGACGGGTACTGGCGTGAGCTGCGCCGCATCTGTGACGAGTACGACATCCTGCTGCTCGCGGACGAGGTGATCAACGCGTTCGGCAGGGTGGGACCGTGGTTCGCCTCCGAGGCGATGGGCGTCGTACCCGACATGATCTCGTTCGCCAAAGGCGCTACGTCGGGGTACGTCCCGATCGGTGGCCTGTTGCTTCGGCGCACGCATGTCGATGCGCTCATGGAGTCCGACATCGGGACCTACGCCCACGGTGCCACCTGGGGCGGACATCCGGTGTCGATGGCGGTCGCCACGGCCAACATCAGCGCGATGCGCGACGAGAAGGTGCTCGAACACGCCGCAGATCACGCCGCGTTCTTCGCAGACCGGCTCGGAGATCTTGCCGCGGGCCACGACGTCGTGACCGAGGTGCGCGGCAAGGGGTATTTCTACGCCGTCGAGTTGTGTCGCAGCAGGTCCGCAGGGCGCGATTTGTCGGACGCCGAAACCAAGGCCCTCGTCAGCAGCGTGCTCCCACGTCTGATCCAGGAGGCGAGTTTGCTCATCCGCGCCGACGACCGGGGCAAGGCGAAGCTGACCCTGTCGCCGCCGCTCATCGCAGGCCGGTACGAGCTCGAGGAACTCGTGGTGGGTGTGGACCGGGTGCTCGAAGGAATGGCGGCGTACCTCGCGTCGTGAGGTTCGGCGGCGGCACTCACCGCTGCCCGGCCGCGCAGGCCGCACAGGTGCCGGTGGCCACGAGATCGATCGTGGCGGCCTCGAACCCGTGGTCGGCGCCGAGGTGGGCCCGCATCCGCTCCACCATCTGATCGGGGTGGTGCCGGACATCCCCGCACCGGTCACAGACGAGGTGGAACTGGTCGTCGGGGTGCGCCGGCTCCCATCGTGAGACGCCGTCTCCTCGGAGGTTCGACTCACGGATGAGGTCGAGTTCTGCGAACAGGCTGAGGGACCGGTAGACCGAAGACAGGTTCACTCCCGGGTTCGCGTCGTGGACCCGTGTCGCGATCTGTTGTGCGGTGAGGTGCCGGTTCGCGGCAGAGAGCACCTCCCACACGATGCGTCGCGGCTCCGTCAAGCGGTGGCCATGGGAGCGAAGCAGCGGTCCTATCTCCATCGATGTCATGGTACGAGCGCCACGCAGGTGAAGGCTCACAGCCTCCACCTTATTGCGGATGAGTCGCAATAGTGGAGTACGCTGCAAAGACGCATCGAGCGGGAGCGCAGCGGATGCACGCACCAGATGGATTCCTCAACGCGAGTACCGCGGTAGCGACCGGGGCGCTCAGCCTGAGCACCGTCGGTGCCGCACTCCGCCAGATGCGGCACCGGCTCGAGGACAGGCAGATCCCGCTTGCCGGCATCGCGGCCGCCTTTGTCTTTGCGGCCCAGATGTTCAACTTCCCGGTAGCCGGGGGCACCACCGGGCACCTCCTCGGCGGTGCGCTCGCTGCGATCCTGCTCGGGCCGGGCATCGGCGCCGTCGTTGTGACCGTCGTCGTGATCGTGCAGGCACTTGCGTTCGCCGACGGTGGGCTGACTGCGCTCGGCTACAACGTGCTGAACATGGCGGTCATCCCCGCTTTCGGTGGCTTCGCCGTCTTCCGGTTGTTTCGCCGCCTACTTCCCCGGACGCCGGGTGGCGTCGTCGCGGCGACGGGTCTGGCTGCGGGCCTTTCCGTGGTGCTCGCCTCGATGGCGTTCTCGATCCAGTGGCTGTTCGGTGCCACGGCACCGGTTCCATTCGACACGGTCTTTGCCGCAATGGTCGGCGTGCACCTGCTCATCGGCGTCGGCGAGGGCGTCATCAGCGGGCTCGTCGTGGGTGCCGTGCTCGCCTCGAGACCCGACCTCGTGCGTGGTGCGAGAGACCTGGATCGGACGGAGCGCACCGACCGGATCCCCATCAGGCTCAGGACGTTCCTCGTCTCGAGCTTCCTGGTCGCTCTCTTGCTGGCGGCCGTCGTCAGCCAGTTCGCCTTCGACGGACCGGATGGGCTGGAGCGCGTGGCGCAGGACACAGGGTTCGCAGAGGGTGCGACCGCCCACCCCCTTGGGGGAAGCGTGTTTGCCGACTATGCCACCGTCGGCATCGGCAACGAGACGGTGAGTCTGGCCGTGGCAGGCACCGCGGGCATCGCGATCACCCTCGCTCTCGGGTCCGGGGTGTTCCTCGCAGTCCGGGACCGGGATCCGAGGTCTCGAGAGGAGAGAAGGGCCGCCTGAAGCATGGGAGCCGGCCACGTCCACGCCCTGTACGTCCACGAGCACAGCCTCGTGCACAAGCTGGCCCCCGAGGTGAAGCTCGTCGCTGCGTTCGGCTTCGTCCTGGCAGTGGCGCTGACGCCCCGTGAGGCGCTGTGGGCGTTTGCGGCGTACGGAGTCCTCCTGGTTGCTCTGCTGGCCGGATCCCGGTTCCGGCCCGGCTTTGTGCTGGCGCGCATGATGGCCGTGCTCCCGTTCGTGCTGTTCGCATTCCTCATCCCCTTCATTGCATCGGGGGAGCGGGTGGAGTTGCTCGGTGTGGCGGTGTCACGTGAGGGTCTGTGGGGCATGTGGAACATCGTTGCCAAGGCCAGTCTGGGCATCACGGTCAGCATCCTGCTCGCGGGTACGACAGAGGTTGCCGACATGCTTCGGGGGATGGGGCGGCTCTGCGTCCCCGCGCTGCTCACCACCATCGCCAGCTTCATGGTGCGTTATCTGGAGTTGATCTCCTCCGAGCTGGGCCGGATGCGTGTCGCCATGACTTCGCGGGGCTATGACCCGCGCTGGTTGTGGCAGGCGCGGCCGCTCGCCGCTTCGGCAGGGGCGCTGTTCATCCGCTCCTACGAACGGGGTGAGCGGGTACATGCGGCGATGCTGTCAAGGGGCTACACAGGGACGATGCCGGATCTGGGCCACCGCCGGGCCACCCGCCGCGAGTGGCTGATGGCGGCGGCTCTGGTCCTTACCGCAGGCGCGATCGCTGCGGCTGCGCTGGTGACGAGGTGATTGCGCCTGCGCTCGAGGTGGCGGCGCTGGAATTCGCCTACCCCGACGGCCAGGAAGCGCTGGCAGGGGTGGCTCTCCGCGTCGATGTCGGCGAACGCGTCGCCCTGCTCGGTCCCAACGGGGCAGGCAAGACCACCCTCGCGCTCCACCTCAACGGCATCCTGTCCGCTCGTTCCGGCAGCGTGCGAATCGGCAATCTGGATCTCGGGCCGGGCAGCCTGCGCGAGATCAGGAAGAGGGTGGGTCTCGTGTTCCAGGATCCCGACGACCAGCTCTTCATGCCGACGGTGCGGGAGGATGTCGCTTTCGGGCCTGCCAACCTCGGTCTCTCGGGCGAGCAGTTGGTGCAGCGCACCGCGGAGGCCTTGACCTCGGTCGATGCCTCCGAACTCGGAGACCGCGCTCCGCACCACCTCAGCGGGGGCGAGCGACGCCGGGCGGCTCTCGCCACGGTGCTGGCGATGGAGCCGGACGTGCTGGTTCTCGACGAGCCGACTGCCGGGCTCGATCCGGCCGGGAGGCGGGAGATCGCCACCGTGCTCGACGGCCTCGCGGTGACGCAGCTCGTGATCACCCACGACCTCCCGTTCGCCCTCGAGGTGTGCGAACGATCCGTGATCATGGACGGCGGCGTGGTCGTGGCAGACGGTGCGACCGTCGATCTTCTCGGGAACGAATCCTTGCTCCGTCGCCACAGGCTGGAGCTGCCCTACGCCTTCGACGAGGCGGTCCTGCGCAACACCCGGCGCCCTCCGGGCTGAACCGCCCGACCAACCGCTCCGTCCGTCGGGTTCCGCGGGGCGCGTCAGACACCGGTTCGTGCGGGCCGCTTCCTGCCGCCGAGCACCGATCGAGTGGTCAGTACGAGGAAGAAGAGCACGATCGGCACCACCGCCATTGTTGCCGAGCCGGACGTGTCAGCATGAAAGCTGATCACGAGCCCGACGACGACGGACAGGACACCTATGAGGGCGGCGGTGGCCATCATCGCCGGAACCCGGCGGACGAGCAGAGCCGCCGTCGCAGGTGGTCCCACGAGCAGGCCGAAAACCAGCAGCGTGCCCACCGTCTGGAACGACCCGACGATCGACAGGGTGATGAGCGCCAGCATCGCGCCGTGGGCGAGCCTGGGTTGCAGACCGAGCAGCTCGGCCTTCTGCTCGTTGAACGCCAGTACCAGAAACGGCCTGTACAGCAGGGCCGACACGATCAGAGTGATCGCGGTCACGACGACGAGAACCCCGATGTCACCGTAGGTCACGCCGAGTACGTCGCCGAACAGGATGCTGGTGAGGTCGCCGCTGAAGGACGCGTTTCGAGAGATGAGGATGACACCGAGCCCCAGCATTCCCACGAACAGCAGCCCGATACCTGTGTCCTCGGAGAAGGTCGTCTGGCGGTGGACGAGGTTGATCCCCAGCACCATCGCGACGGCGGCGATCGCGGCCCCGATGAGCACGTTGAAGTCCAGAAGGACCGCGAGGGCGATGCCCGGAATGACCCCGTGCACCAGCGCGTCGCCGAGGAACGTCATCCCCCGAATCACGACCCACGTGCCGACGAGAGCCAACGCTATGGCGGCAAGCGAGCCGCCCAAGAGGGCGCGCTGCTGAAACGCCAGCTCGAACGGTGCCGTGAACCAGCTCACGAGCCGCCGCCCCCATGTCTGGCCGCGGCGAGGCCGATCCGGAGGTGTGGGGGTGCGGCCATCACGAAAGCGCGTCCGCAATGAGGCCGGCGTTGGTGACGAGCATTCCGATCAGCGTGTCTGCCCCCGAGCCGGCCTCTCCGAGCGAACCGGTGTAGAGCTCGACGACTTCGACATCCGTTCCGATCTCGGCAGCGACGGCCTCTGCAAGCGCGACGGACTCGGTCTGCTCGGCGAAGATCACAGTGACGTTCTCCCTCGCGATCGTCTCGACCAGGTCGGCGAGCGTTGCAGAGCTGGGCTCGGATAGCGTCGACCCGCCTGGTACTACGACACCGACTACGGCGAACCCGTATCGATCCGCGAAGTAGCCGAGAGCGTCGTGGTTGGTCACCAGCTTCCTGCGTCCCGCCGGAATCGATTCCAGGACCTCCACGATGGCTGCGTCGGCAGCGAGCAGCTCCGCAGCGTAGGACTCCGCTCTGGCCGACCACGGGACGCCGGGGGCGACGACGTCCAACTCTGCCGCGATCACCCGCGCCGCGTCCGCCATGCGCAGCGGGTCGAACCACACATGAGGGTCCAGTGCGCCCTCTGCGTCTTCGCCAAGGGGAAGGGGGTCGACCAGGTCCCCCAATGTGAGTACGTTGGCGCCGTCGGATGCGATGCTCTCCAGCACGTCGGCCAGCCGCTCCTCCAGTAGGAGCCCGTTGGCAATCACGAGATCGGCCTCCCTGACGGCGGCGATCTGTCTGGCTGATGGAGTGAACTCGTGAGGATCCACACCGATGGGTACCAGCACCTCTACGGTCCCGTCGTTACCGACGACGTTCCGGGCGACGTCGCCCAGCACCGTCGTCGTCGTGACGATCTCGAGGCTCCGTCCTTCGGGGGACCCGGACCCGGGTGGGCCGGAGGTGGCGGTGCAAGCCACTCCTACGAGGGCGAGACCCAGCGCAGGCAGCGCCACCCTCGCCTGCCACCATCGCTGCGGTTGCCGTGCCATTTCCCTCCTGACGGCCTCTGATCTAGAATGAGAATCGTTATCAGTACATATACCCGGCAACGATACTCCCGGGGTCGAGTCAGTGACAACACCAAGCGTGGATCGTGAAGTCGAGAAGCGCCTCGCCGATCGTGTCGTGCGCTATACGAGGGGCAGGCGGCTGGTGGTTGCGGCCCTGGAAGCGGCAGACGGACCGAAGTCGGCCGCAGAGTTGCATGGCTCGATCGGGCCCGTTCTCCCGCTCTCATCGCTCTATCGGTCGCTCTCCGTCCTCGAGGAGGCAGGCGTCGTATCGCCTCACCTCGGTGCCAAGGGCCTTGTCCGCTACGAGCTCGCGGAGTGGCTGACCGGCCACCACCATCATCTCGTCTGTCTCGACTGCGGGATCGTCGAGGACATCGCGATTCCGCATCCCTACGAGGAACAGGTGCTTGCCCTGGTCGCAGACATCGGGTCCGTGGGATCGTTCACCCCTACGAGCCACACGCTCGACATCGAAGGGCGATGTGCCCGATGCGCGTGACCGAGGCGGCGGTGACTGCGAACGATGTCGTACTCGGGTACGGGTCGACGATTGCGATAGAACGCTCGTCGTTCACGGTTCCGGTCAAGTCGGTCACCGCGGTGATCGGGCCGAACGGATCCGGGAAGTCCACGCTGCTGAGCGCGGTGGCCGGGCTCCTCGAGCCGATCGCAGGCTCGTTGGAGGTGCCTGCGAGAGACCGCGGATCGAGCCGCATCTCGTATGTTCTCCAGACCACGAAGGTCAACGACGCGCTGCCGATCTCGGTACGAGAGGTCGTCACGATGGGCCGCTATGCCACGGGACGGCGACGTTTGGATCGGCGCGACCGGGACACGGTGGCTGCAGCCATGGATCGCGCCGGCATCGCGGATCTTGGGTCCGAGCACCTGCACCATCTGTCCGGTGGTCAGCGGCAGAGGGTGTTCGTAGCCCAGGGCCTGGCCCAGGCCCACGAGATTCTCCTGCTCGACGAGCCGCTGACCGGCATCGACCTGCCGACCGCACAGGCGATCGATGCCGTCATCCACGACGAGCGCGCCAGAGGATGCACGGTCATCATGACGACGCACGATCTGTCGGAGGCGCAGGTGGCGGACCACGTCGTTCTGCTCTCGGGTCGGGTGGTCGCGGCCGGGACACCGGCCGAGGTTCTGACGGTCGAGCATCTGGTCGCAGCCTATGGGCCTTCGTTGCTCCACGTCGACGCGGGTCGGATCTTCATCGACGATCCTGCCCATGTGCCCGTTCCGGGTCGGCACACCCACCGGGAACGTACGATCCACACGGAGGGATCACCGAGCGAGCTTCACGCAGAAGAGGGCTGAGGCGCGCCTCGTCGCCGGACTGGTCGAATCGTTGCGTCGGGAGCTGGGCTTTCGTTCCACTAGGGGTTGGGATGGGCGTACGCTGCCTCGACGGGCTGCCGGAGGTGGGCACATCAACGTTCGTCCATCGGGAACGATCACGTTCCTGTTCACCGACATCGAGGGTTCGACGCTGCATTGGGAGGCGGATCGCGACGCGATGCGTGATGCCTTGGCGTTGCACGACCGGGTGCTGCGGGGTGCGATCGACGGGTCGGGGGGGTACGTGTTTGCAACAGGGGGTGACGCCTTTTCGGCGGCGTTCGCCTCTGCAGAAGCAGCTATCGCGGCGGCATTGTCTGCGCAGCGAGAGCTACAGAACGCAGATTGGGGTGCGACGGGGCGTCTCAGGGTCCGGATGGCGATCCACACGGGCAGCGTCGAGGAGCGGGACGGCAACTACTTCGGGCCGCCGCTCAATCGTTGTGCTCGCATCCTGTCGGCTGCTGCGGGTGACGATGTCCTTGTGTCGCTGACGACTCAGCAGCTCCTTCGGGGGACGCTCCCCTCCGGTACGGAGCTGGTCGACATCGGCGAGCTCCGTCTCAAGGACCTCGGGCTGTCGGATCGGGTGTTTCGGCTGACCAATCCCGATCTCGTTGCGTACTCACCGTCCGCAGGTGGCGATGTGGGTCGCAAACTCCGCGGGTACGAGTTGATCGAGCGGATCGGGGAGGGAGGGTTCGGCGTCGTCTACCGGGCCAGACAACCGGGCGTGGGTCGTGAGGTGGCGATCAAAGTTGTCCGAGCGGACCTCGCCAACGATCCCGAGTTCATCAGGCGTTTCGATGCGGAAGCCCAGTTGGTGGCTCGTCTCGAGCACCCCTATGTGGTACCGCTCTACGACTACTGGCGAGAGCCCGACGGTGCCTATCTCGTGATGCGCTGGATGCGGGGCGGCAACCTCAAGACCGCGCTCCGCACCGGGCCCTGGCAGCTCGACGCCACCGTGCAGCTCATGGGACAGATCGGGGGGGCGCTTGCCCTGGCGCACCGACATGGGGTGGTCCATCGAGACATCAAGCCGGCGAACATCCTGATCGACGAGGAGGGCAACGCGTATCTCTCCGACTTCGGAATCGCGCAAGACATCACCCACCGTGCACAGCTGGACGCACTCGACGCATCGACCATGTGGCCCGCGTACGCGTCGCCCGAGCAGCTGCGACGCGAGCCGGCCAGTGCGCTTGCGGACGTCTACAGCCTGGGCATGGTCCTCCACGAGCTGGTGACGGGTGCCTATCCCTTCGGCGGCTCGAGTCCGTCTGAGTTGCTGGAACGGCAGGTCACGGAACCGCTTCCGGATGCCTCGAGCCTCCGGCCAGACATCCCCCAGGCTCTGG